>JADLCC010000448.1 GCA_020847425.1 Saprospiraceae bacterium | reverse complement strand
TTTTGGATGCTCGATGGCTTCATGTGTGTAATCGTTTGTTTGGAAAAATGGATGTGTGAAAGGGTTTGATGCTCCAAACATAACCTAAAATATCAAAGTCCGGCGTTGTGACACCGGACTTTGACTGTTTTTATCCAAAAAACACACCTCATCCCTATCTCCCAACCATATCTTCCGGCTTCACCCAGGCATCGAACTGTTCGGATGTCATGTGTTTGAAATCCAGGTCTTTCAATTCGTATTCCAGCGCAGATTCTTTGAGCGTGATGCCTTTTTTATGGGCATTTTGGGCGATGGCAGCCGCATTGTAGTACCCGATTTTCGGATTCAGCGCTGTCACCAGCATGAGCGAGTTTTGCACGTGTTTGCGGATATTATCGCGCAAAGGTTCGATACCAACGGCACATTTATCATTGAAGGAAACGCAGGCTTCGCCGATGAGCCGGGCGGAGTGCAGGAAATTGTAAATCATCACCGGTTTGAACACATTTAGTTCGAAATGGCCGTTGGAGCCGCCGATATTTATGGCTACGTCGTTGCCCATTACTTGTGCCGACACCATGGTGAGGGCTTCGCACTGGGTGGGATTTACCTTGCCGGGCATGATAGAAGAACCGGGTTCATTGTCGGGAATGTGGATTTCACCAATGCCGGAGCGCGGGCCGGAAGAGAGCATGCGCACGTCGTTGGCGATTTTCATCAGGCTGACGGCAACCGTTTTCAGGGCGCCATGGGCTTCTACGATGCCGTCGTGGGCTGCGAGCGCTTCAAATTTATTGGGCGCCGTAATAAATGGCAATCCCGTAAGTCCGGCGATATGGCGTGCCACATTTTCCGAATAGCCTTTCGGGGTATTGATACCCGTACCGACTGCCGTGCCGCCGAGGGCCAGTTCGCTCAGGTGCGCAAGGGTATTGCGGATGGCACGCAGGCCGTGGTCGAGTTGGGCGACATACCCGCTGAACTCCTGCCCCAGGGTGAGCGGCGTAGCATCCATAAAGTGGGTGCGGCCGATTTTCACCACATCCATAAAAGTTTCGGATTTGGCTTTCAGGGTATCGCGCAGTTTTTCGATGCCGGGAATGGTCACTTCCATCAGCATTTTGTAGGCAGCGATGTGCATGGCTGTCGGGAACGTGTCGTTGCTGGACTGCGATTTATTCACATCGTCGTTGGGGTGAATAAACTTGTGGTCATCCGCCAACTGTCCGCCGTGCAGCACGTGTGCGCGGTAAGCGATCACCTCGTTGGCATTCATATTGCTTTGGGTGCCGGAACCGGTTTGCCAAACCACCAGGGGAAACTGGTCGTCCAACTGACCTGCCAGTATTTCATCGCAGACTTGTGCAATCAATTCGCATTTTTCTTTCGGCAGCACACCTGCTTCCATATTGGTGAGGGCGGCGGCTTTTTTCAGGTATGCAAAAGCGCGAATGATCTCGATCGGCATCCGGTTGGTGTCACGGGCAATTTTAAAGTTCTCGATAGAACGCTGCGTCTGTGCGCCCCAGTAAACATGAGCCGGCACCTGTACCTGACCCATGGTGTCTTTTTCAATACGAAAATCCATTGTATGGCTGTTGATTTGAGTGAATGGACGAGAGGATGGTTGGAAGGTTGATCGTTGAGATTGTTGAGGAGTTGAGATTGTTGAGGGCGGTAACTTAAAGCCTGCGTTACCACGCTCAACTCCTCAACAATCTCAACTCTTCAACAATCTCAACATTCCAACCATCACCAACTTTTCCCCCGCAAAGGTAGGTCACCACATTTTTATTCTGTCTTCTCCCGCCGGAAAAGGCAACAGTGATCCTCGTCATCTTTTTCTTTTTCTACTTTTGCCCAAATTTTGATTAAATTGCCAGAAATGTCCATTCGCCTGCATGTTATTGTTCCCTGTTACAACCCGCCAACGGGCTGGGAACAGGCATTGGCAACCCATTTCCTGGATTTAAGCCAGGCGCTGAATGAATTGGTGGACGATTTACAATTGATTGTGGTCAACGACGGTTCTTCCAGAAATACCTCGGCGGAGAATTTTGTCCGGTTAAAAGAAATTTTGCCGGCCGCGAGGGTGGTCGATTACCCGGTCAATCGCGGCAAAGGGTTTGCCTTGCGGATGGGCGTTGCCAGTTCGGATGCGGATTATTACCTTGTGACGGACGCGGATTTTCCCTACACCATCGACAGTATGACACGCGTGGTGCAGACCCTGCTCCAAGCCGGCGGAATAGCGGCAGGAAACAGGGATACAGCGTATTATGACCGGGTGCCTTTGTTCCGGAAATGGCTGTCACAACTGCTGCGCTGGCTGCTGCGGCACGTGTTGCGGCAACCGGTCGACGATTCGCAATGCGGGTTGAAAGGATTTGACAAGGCCGGAAAAAACTTATTTTTAACAACGACTATAGATCGTTTTTTGTTCGACCTGGAGTTTCTGATGCTGGCCAACGGCAAAATAAAAGTGACGCCGGTACAGGTGGAATTGCGGGAAAGTGTGGTGTTCAGCAAAGTAGGATGGAAAGTGCTGGCAACGGAAGGCCGGAATTTTTTGTGGCTGCTGTTTAAGCGATTGGTGGGCAAATAAATGAACAAAATTGAATAAAAAATACCCTTAAACACTTCATTTAGCCATGAAGAATCGGTGTACGCTACGTTTGTCATCCTGACGGGATCCGTCCACTCTACGAAGGGGAAACTGGTGGAAACGCGCCCCTAGAGTGGACGGATCCCGTCAGGATGACAAACGTAGCATACATCAATTAACTCAGGCGGATAGACCTGCAACAGTATATAAAGCACAGATTTTGAAGCATTTAGAATACATAGAACACACGCTGCATCGCCTGGCATCGCCCAAGCGGTCGCATACCTTCTGGGGCTGGCTACTGGTGATGATCATCACGGCGGCTTTGCTGTGGATGCGCAACAGCGCCTGGATCGACAACCCCAATGCTTACCTGCTGCGCGACACGCCCGATACCTATAAAAACTACATGACAACAGCCTGGCATGTGGCGCATGACTCCGGTTATGTGCATTACACCGGCATGAATTACCCGTATGGCGAGCACGTTTTGTTTACGGATAACCAACCCGTGATCAGCGCTGCCATGCAATGGTGGAGCCGGAATGTTTCCGATATTTCAGGTGAAACAACCGGAATACTCAATCTTTTGCAGGTGCTTTCGCTGATTCTGGGCGGCGGCGTGATTTACCTGCTGTTTCGCAAACTGCATTTTCCGGTCTGGTATGCCAGCCTGGTTTCGCTGGGCGTTTTGTTTTTGTCACCGCAATGCGCGCGTTTCGATGTGCATTTCGGATTGTCGCACACCTGGGTTTTCCCCATGCTGCTCCTGCTTTTGTGCCGCTATGAAGAGCGCCACAGCCGGCGATACCAGAGTTTGCAGATCGGGGTTTTATTGTGGTTTGCCGCGCAACTGCACTTTTACTATTTCGGCCTTTCCGCGCTTTTTCTGCTGTTGTACACGGGTTATCAATTACTTATCGACCCTTCACTGCGCAATATCCGGGTGCGCCTGAGCCACCTGGTTGTGATGGTGTTGTTGCCTTTCGCGGTGTTGAACGTCTGGTTGCACTGGGTCGATTTCAGGGTTGACCGCCCGGCGACGCCCTATGGTTTCACCGGATATATCGGTTTTTGGGAAGGCGTTTTCCTGCCTTACGACAACTTCCCGTTGTACCACTGGATTGATGAGCATGTGACAAAAATCCGGCGGCTCGACAGCGAATCACAGGCTTACGCAGGGCTTGTGGCATTTGTATTCACACTTTGGCTGGTTTTTTCGGGGTTTTTATACCGTTTCGTCCGGCGCGTTGCGTCTGTTTTCAAAAAAAATACCTGGCCGGCGCCGCGACTTTTCCCGGAAAGTTGGGACCTGGCAGCCTACCACCGGGTACACAAACGTTATTTGCAGGGCATATTTGCCGCTGCTATGGCGCTCCTGGTTTTTGCCTGCGGTTTCCCGTATGCTATTAAAGGATTTGAATGGATTGCCGATTACTTCGGTCCATTGCGACAATTCCGCGGTATGGGACGTTTTACCTGGGCCTATTACTATGTGATCAACGTACTGGCTTTTTATGTGATCTGGAACTGGAGTATCCATTTCAAGGGTTTTCAGCCGGGCAAATTGCTGTGGTTCCGATGGGTCATCGCCCTGTTGCCACTGGGAATTCTGGGACTGGAAGCGCGTTATTTCCAACAACACAGGCCTTTACAGATAGAAAACAACCCGGCCTACCCGCCGGAACAGGCTACATTTTCGGACAAATGGCTGGAAAAAGTAAATTTTAAACCCTACCAGGCCATTCTGCCGCTGCCGTACTACCACATCGGCTCTGAAAACATCTGGCTCGAAATGGATTTTGCGCTTTTCCGCAAAGTGCAGTTGACCTGCCTCAAAAACGGCATTCCCGAAATGGGCGTCAACATGAGCCGGAGTTCTATCGGACAAATGGTCAAATCGGTGCAACTGAGTTTGCCGCCTGGTGAAACCCCGCAAATCCTCGCCGACCTGCCCGACAACCGTCCGATTGCCCTGTTCACCGAACAAAGGCTCTGGGACGAGGTACGCGAGCGCTACCCGTTTCTGATCGCAAAAGCAACGCCGGTGTATTCGGGCTCCATCATCCGGATACTGTCTATCCTGCCCGACAGCATCCGGGCCGCAGCCGCCGAACACAGCCGCGCGCTTCAACAGGAGGCGGCCCAACGCGGCGTTTACCCGGCAGGGCGCTACCGCAGTGATGTGGAACCGGGCTTCTTTTCCCTGCAATCCTTTGATTCACTGTCGAATACGCCTCATGTTTTCCAGGGTAAAGGAGCCTTTACCGGAAACATGCATGATACCACCTGGCTCTGGAACGGTCCATTGCGCAAAGGCAATTATACACTCAGTTTCTGGATCGACGTCAAACAGGACATGGGTATGGTCCATGCTTTGCGGATCATGGAAAATGCCCTGACAGACGGCCGCGAGGTGCAACTGGAGGACGTGCAGGTGCGTTTTCACCTGAAGGAAATTGTTGGCGCATGGGGCATGTTTGAAATACCTGTTACCGTGCGGGAGGACCAGACGAGTACCCGGATGTACCTGTTGCAAAAAGGCATCAACACTAATTTTTACCTGGATGAAGTGCTGCTGAAATCGGACGGATTCAATCTGTACCGCAGCCTGCCAGGTTGGGTGGTACGCAACAATTTCTGGCGTAAAACTGCCGGTTTTGAGTAAAAATGGAACACGGATAAAAGAGATTTGACACGGATATTAAGTAAAGAGCAAAATAGTTTGGGTCATTTTTTTGTAAATACTTGATTGTCAGCACCAATAACGGATAACTAATAACGGATAACTCTATACATGAGCAGACTGTTGCAACAAGCCCGTTTCATAGACGGAACGACGGAATCAGCGCCGCAGGACATCCTGATCAAAGACGGCCGCATCGTCGCCATCGCTCCACAGATTCCGGTGGAAGCGGGAATAGAGGTCCTGTCGTCAGACCATTTATGTGTGTCGCCCGGGTGGATCGATGTAGGCGTGCAGACCGGCGACCCCGGTTTTGAGCACCGGGAGAGTTTGCAGACGGTGGCATTGGCCGCTGCCAAAGGTGGTTTTACGGCTATTGCGCCATTTCCAAATACCAACCCTGCGGTCCATTCCAAATCCGAAATCCTGTACATCAAGAACAATACGGCACGTATGGGCGTCCATTTTTACCCCATCGGCGCCATTTCGCAGGAATGTGCGGGCAAAGACCTCGCGGAATTGTACGATATGCACGCAGCAGGCGCTGTGGCTTTCAGCGACGGCAAAAAATCCGTGCAGGATGCCGGTCTGCTGCTGCGCGCCATGCAGTATGTCAGGGCTTTTAACGGACTGATTATCAACGAACCGCACCACAAAACCATTGCCGGCGGCGGACAAATGCACGAAGGCGCCATGAGCACTTCGCTGGGCCTGAAAGGTTTGCCTTCCCTGGCGGAAGAGATCATGGTACAACGCGACCTCAGCCTGCTGGAATACGCGGAAGGCCGCCTGCACATCCACCTGATTTCGACGGCGAAAAGTGTCGGTCTGATCCGCGCTGCCAAAAAAGCAGGCCTGCCCGTCACCTGCTCGGTAGCGGTGGCCAACCTGTTTTTTACCGATGAACAACTGCGCGATTTTGATTCCAACTGGAAAATGCTTCCGCCCCTGCGCGCGCAATCGGACGCCGATGCACTACTCGAAGGGCTGGCAGATGGTACCATAGATTTCATCGTGTCGAACCACACGCCATGGGACGAAGAGGCCAAAAACCTGGAATTCCCGTATGCCGATTTCGGGATTATCGGGCTGGAAACGGTTTTTTCGCTGTGCCGGACCTTCGGTGAAAAAAAATTGCCGCTTCCATTGCTCGTAGAAAAACTATCGCTCGCTCCACGGCGCATTCTGGGTCTGCCCATACCGGAATGTAAAGTTGGCGCAACAGCCGAACTGACGGTCTTCGACCCTTTTGAATCCTATACTTTTACCACGGCACACATCGGTTCCAAATCGCGCAACACACCGTTTGTCGGGCAGACGTTCCGGGGAAAGATATTTCAGGGATGAGGGATGAGGAATGAGGAATGAAATGGTCTCCGTTATTGAGGCGCCCTCGCATCCCTTTTCACAACCCTCATTCCTCACCCCTCATTCCTCATCCCTATTTTCAACCACACAAATTGTAAAAAAACTATGCAAAAACTCGCTGTTTCATCCCTGCTCATTGGCCTGCTGCTTTCATTTACTGCCTGCGACGTACTCAAAGAAGTGGCATCCGGCGTATTGACAGAGCCCAGTTTGGAGGAAATCGGCAGGGGCTTGAAAGAGGCCCTGAGCAACGGTATCACCAAGGGTGTCAATGTGTTGTCCCAAAAAGACGGCTATTTTAAAAGCGCCTATAAAATCCTTTTACCCGATGATGTGCGGAAGGTGACGGACAAACTGAAAAATATTCCCGGATTCACGAACCTGGAAAATGAACTGCTCGAAAAGATGAACCGCGGCGCGGAAGATGCGGCCAAAGAAGCCGGTCCGATCTTTATCAGCGCTATCCGCCAACTGACTTTTCAGGATGCCACCAATATCCTGCTGGGTGAAGACAATGCTGCTACACAATTCTTGAACAGAACTACTAATCAGCAATTGTACGACAAGTTTAACCCCAAAATCGTGGCTTCTCTGGACAAAATCGGCGCCAACGACCTGTGGCGCAAGGCAGCCGATGCCTACAACAAAATCCCTTTCGTCACCAAGATCAACAACGATTTTGATGATTACGTCACCAAACAAGCCCTGAAAGGATTGTTCGGGAAAATTGAAGAAGAAGAAAAAAATATCCGGCGCAATAAAACCAGTCGCGGTACCGAATTGCTGCGAAAAGTTTTCGCCAAACAGGACGCGAATCGGAAATAACAGCAAATTGTGCGTATAATGCACACTTGAAAATACAATGTGTGGCAAATTAGCCCATATCCTGACTTTTTTGGGGGAAATGTGAAATTTACATTTTCTTAACTTTGCGCCAAAAGAGATCCGATGAACAAATTGGTTTTGAAAATATGCGGGATTCATTTTCCTGATGTTAACAGGATGGTGAATAGTATTTTTCAAACCCAATTCACGTACACATAAGTGCCGAGTTAAAATCAGTTTGAGTTATTTTTTATACAAATGCTTGGGTATCAAGCCGGATAACTAATAACTGATAACTACTTAGGCAGAATTAAATGAAGATACTTTTATGAAGTGGTTGGTTAACAAAGTACTGAAGCAATACCTGTCCATTCGCATGAAGCGGATCGAGCATTATATCGAGCATCCTGAAGAAGCGCAGGAACGCTGGCTCACCCATTTGCTTGAAACCGCCCAGCACACAGAATTTGGCAAACAATATGGCTTTTCGGACTTAAAAACACCGGAGGATTTCGCGCGTCGGGTACCTGTGCATGATTACGAAAAACTCAAAGGACAGATCAACCGGATGATGCATGGCGAACAGGATATTTTATGGCCCGGCGAGGTAAACTGGTATTCAAAAAGCAGCGGAACCACCAGCGATAAAAGCAAATACATCCCGGTTCCTGCCTGCAATATGTACGATTGCCACATCGCGGGCAGTTGGGATTCGCTGGCAATACTGTACCACAACAAGCCGGATATGGAAATTTTCCGCCGCAAAAACCTGGTGATGTCCGGTAGTTTCGAATCGCTTAAAGAATACCCGAAAACTTTTTTCGGTGATGTCAGCGCTGTTCTGACGTACCATATGCCTGCCATTGCGCGCTCTTTTTATACCCCCGACCTGGAAGTAGTGCTGCAATCCAATTTTGAAGATAAAATTGCTCAAGTGGCCGAAATCACCAGCAAACAGGATGATATTGTCATGTTTGGTGGCGTTCCGACCTGGATTATCGTTTTATTCCGACTGATTTTGGAAAAAACCGGCAAACAAAACATGCTGGAAGTCTGGCCGCATTTGCAGGCTTATATGCACGGCGGCGTCGGGTTCGAGCCTTACCGGCAGACGTTTAGAGACCTGATTCCGAGCGACGATTTTGTATACCAGGAAATTTATAATGCATCGGAAGGGTACTTCGGTTCGCAACTCGATTTTGAACACAACGACATGTTGCTGCTCAGCGACAACGGCGTTTTTTACGAATTTGTGCCGATGGAAGAGTGGGAAAAAGAGCACCCCAGCACCGTCACCCTTTCAGATGTAGAATTGGGAAAGGATTATGCCATCCTGATTTCTTCGAACAACGGTCTCTGGCGGTACCAGCCTGGCGATACCGTTGTTTTTACCCGGAAATACCCGCATTGTTTCCAGATTTCGGGCCGCACCAAACAATTTATTAACGCTTTCGGCGAAGAAGTTATGGTGGGCGATGCCGACAAAGCGCTCGCTGAAACCTGCCGCCAGATGGACGCCGTGGTGTCGGAATACACGGCTGCGCCTGTTTATTTCGGCAGGGGCAAAAGCAAAGGCGGCCACGAGTGGATCGTCGAATTTGAAAAGGAACCCGCCGATATGGAGCGTTTCAACCAGGTGCTCGACGAAACGCTGCAACGCATCAATTCGGACTACGAAGCCAAACGTTTCAAAGGCCTGGCCCTCGAACGCCTGCTGCTGCGGGCCGTCCCGAAAGGCACTTTCCACCGCTGGATGCGGGCACGCGGCAAATTCGGCAACCAGAATAAGGTGCCGCGCCTGGCCAATCACCGCAAATTTGTGGAAGAAGTAGTGCGGTACGCGCAAGAGTGAGAAGCAAAAAAGCAAACACGAGTCATTATCGCGCCATAGGCAGGGAGCAGGATAAGCCGTAAAAATGCAAATAAGTCATGAGATTTGTATTTGCAGCCGGTATCGTACTTTTGCTTCATGCTAATGCAAAGTATTGCTTATTTTTTTCTCCGGGTAATTGTTATTCTGTTTCGATGGTTGCCTTTCAGGCTTCTGTACCTGCTTTCTGACGGACTCGCATTGCTGCTCCAGCACTTATTCCGTTATCGCAAAACGGTGATTGCCGACAACTTGCGCCGGGCATTTCCCGAAAAAACGGAACATGAAATCCGGGATATTACCCGAAAATCGTATCGAAACCTGACGGATGTGCTACTGGAAACGCTCAAATCTTTCTCTTTGTCCGTCGAAGAAATTACCCGCCGCTGCCGGCCTGTGAACCCCGAATTGCTCAACCGCTACCTCGACCAAAACCAACCCCTGATCCTGGCAGGCACGCACCTGGGCAATTGGGAATACAGTGGAGTCTCACTGCCAACTGCTGTACATGGTCCTACCATCACCGCCTTCAAATCTGTAAAAAACAAGGATATGGAAGGCTTCCTCAACCGGGCCCGCGGCCGATCTGGGATGAAATTGGTGCAAATGGAAGAGTTTTACCGCGTCATGCGCAAACACAGCGG
>JADLCC010000447.1 GCA_020847425.1 Saprospiraceae bacterium | reverse complement strand
CAAATGGAAAAAATGAAGAAAAATGGTTTCATACGAATGGATTGGATTAAGGTCATTTTGGTTTGAGAAAGTTATTGTTGCAGCATGAACTGCAACATCGGTGAAGGCATTGGATAACCAAACGCTCACATTATAATTTTCAGTTTATTGTAATCGGTAAAAAAGTGGCACAATCCAATTTTTTTTTAAAAAATAGGGCATGCCTTAAAATATTTGGGCGGTGGGACGGGAAGTGTTCGATAGACCAATGCGATCTCCAAACCTCCATAGTTGTTCGTCGCCGTGGCGAACTCGGAAGTATTCCAGTCATAACTGAAGCCGAGTGTCCAACTGCCGCGTTCTACCTGCACAGCCGGGATTAAAGCATCGCCCAAACGGGTCGAAAGGGTAAATTGTATAGCGGTGGCCGTTTCAGTTGCAGGACCGGCAATTATTCTTCGCACACCTGCGCCTGCTACTATTTCACGCGCAGCAGCCATTTGTTGCCATGCCCCTATTGCCACCAGATCGAGCCACTCATTCATTTGTATTGCAACATTAATGTGCGTAGCAATACGTACAGGCAACCGAAGATCGGTATCATCCGAGAAGCCTGACAAAGGGCGATTAAGGTGAAAAGCGCCGATACCTGCCAGTATTCGGGTGCGTACATCTGCCGGTTCATAGAGCCAGTTCAATCCGGCAGAAAAACTTGGAAACAACCCACTTCGGTTGCCAAATGTTTCTTTAGTCGGGAGCGCAGGGTCGAAATAATCGCCGCCCCATTGGTTTTTAAACTTCAATCCACTGATATCAAAACTTCTTTGAGCAAAGGCAATGCCAAATCCTGCTGAAAGCGCCTGTCTAGCGCCAATTGCATGGGCCACGCTACCGGAAAAACCGATTTGTGTCCATCTCAATGCCGCATCCCCTGCCCGGTCATGCTGCAACAATAAGCCTGCAGATACGAGGTTGCCTTTGCGCCGGATGGCCTTCCAATCGAATGCGCCTGCAAACGTTTGATAGGACACCGGTACCGTCGACCATTGAGAACGATACAGTGCAGCAGCCCGCATATCACCCCGAAATAGCCCTGTCGATGCAGGGTTGAGGTGCATGGGATTGTGATAATATTGAGAAAAATGGAGATCTTGCGCAGTGGCTGCCCGGGGGGATATGGACAGCGCAAAGGCTACAAGAACAAAAAAGCGCATACGGATTGATTTTAATCGAATGCCCGAAGGTAAGTTATTTTTCGTTAATGGCGCAAGGCTTCAGGTTACATAAAATTTTTTATTATGCTTTTTTTCAGAATCTTAGAATAAAATAGAGAATTTTCGCCGAATGGAAAACTATTCAACCGGACAATCAACAAATATTAATCAATATGGTAAAATTTGAAATTTGTGCCGTCAATATCCAGTCCGCTATAGCAGCACAAAATGCCGGCGCACACAGGATTGAGTTGTGCTCCGCGCTTGATGTTGGTGGACTTACACCTTCTCCGGGGTTGATTCGCGCCGCTGTCGAGCAGTTGCAAATACCCGTAAATGTCCTGATCCGCCCGCGGGAAGGCGACTTTACTTATGATGACCGGGAGTTTAATGTAATACTCGACGACATCCGGTTTTGCCGCGACGCAGGTGTAAACGGTGTGGTCGTGGGTGCGCTGACGGCTGACATGGAACTGGATAGCGAGCAAATGCTCGCCATGAAAGTGGTAGCCGGTCCCATGGAAATGGTGTGCCACCGCGCTTTTGATTTCACTCCTGATGCGCAAAAAGCGCTGGAATCGCTAATCTATTGGGGTTATCAGCGGGTATTGAGTTCCGGTCAGCAGGCAAATGCAATGGAAGGGCGCTTTTTGCTGCAACAACTGGTGCAACAATCTGCCGGGCGAATTTCGATCATGCCCGGCGCCGGTATTTCAGCAGATAATATCCGGGCAATCGCTGAGACGACGCTGGCTACCGAATTTCATTTCACCGGCAAAAAAAGGGTGAACGGCGGCAATCAGCATATTCCCGGACTGGATGCCTGGCACTGGGAAAGCGATGTGGCATTGATACGGGAGATTATGGGGGCGGTGTAGGGAATGGTGTTTTAGTGTTTTAGCGTTTTGGTGTTTTAGTGTTTTGGTGTTTTAGGGCCTTCGCCCAAACTACTCACGGTTGCCAAATGCAAAGAGCCCAAAACACTAAAACCCTAAAACACCAAAACTTCCATTCACAAGACAATCGAAACCCCGAATGCAGCCGCTAACAGCAGCACATAAATTGTATACCATTGAATATCAAGCCATTCAGCAGTTCTCACACCCTGCTTTTTTTCTAAAAACCAGATCAAACCGCATTTTTCCCACAAAAAAGCGATGACTACCGACCAGGCAAGTCCGGGAAGTCCAAACCAGTGAATCAACACAAAGCCAAGTATGACTTTGATGACAAGTTCGATGATGCCCACCCGAAGAATAGCAGCCGGGAATCCCCTCGATAATACAATGGCATTGGGCAGTAGCAGCCTGGAAGCAGTTACGAGCAGGTAAATATTAAAAAGTGCGGCACTACTTTTAAAGTCGGCGTTAAATATGATAGGGAAAAGAGGTTTGGAAACGAACAGCAACAGGATCGTCAGCGGGAAAATCAGGTGCATAAGCCGGCGGGTTTTGTCTTTCATTTCTGTCAGCCCTTTTTCCGGCTCGGCACTCAAACGCGGAATCATCGCCGTAGCAAGTGCGGTGGCAAGTGCGGTGGCCAGCGGAAATTCTCGGGAACCGTACCTGAAAACGGCAAACACGGCCGTATCCTCGTAATACCAGCCCACTAGCCAGTTGTCGAACAACAGGATCAGGTTGCCGACGAATAAGTTCGCTATTAATGGGCTGGAAAAAACAAAGTACCGGCGCAGCAAAAGAAAATCTATCCTGATTTCCGCCACACGCAGCACCAAAAACAGGGTCCATAAAAACTTGCATCCACCTAAAACCGCCAACATAAGGAAGGCAACATGCATGCCCATGCCCATCCAGAGTGGAATAAAAAACACAGCCACCTGCAATCCGAATGCTACCCCACCCCAGGCTACAATGTGCCGGGGTTGCTCCCGCAGCAAATAGATGTATTCGACCGGTAAAGATGGAACATTGAACAGCAGATAAATACAAAACAGCGTGTAGTGGGGCAATTCCGGCTGGCCAGTCAGGAATGGAACAGCCCATTTTTCCGTTGAAACCAGCAGCAGAAACAGTAGCGCTGAAAGGCTGCAAAAAACAAAAAAGGTGTTGAAAATGAATCGTTTACGTGCAGTTTCATCCAATTGCGCATACACTGGTGGAATGCCTTGCAACAAGCCGTTTACCCATAAAAAAGTAAACATGGTACCGATGTACAGCAGCATTTCATAAGCGCCGATATCTGTGACCGGAAGTCCGCTTTTGGCAAACAATACACTCGTCAGGATGATGGCGCTGAGGCGCTGCACCTGAAAAATCTGTAAAGCACGCGTGGTAGACAAATGCTGTAAATAAGGAAAGCCCATAGGTAACGCAAACCTATGGGCTTTCTGGCAAATGATTTCTGTTTTCGATTAATGGAACACGGATTAAACGGATGAGACACGGATTTTTCCGCTTACAGATCAAAAAGACCCTCGAAAATCCTTTTTATCCGTGTCTCATCCGTTTAATCCGTGTTCCATTTCATCAAGATATGTGAACTTATATCTGTGCCAGCAATCGCTCTTTCAATTGTTTAAATTCTTCCTCCGTAATAAT
>JADLCC010000446.1 GCA_020847425.1 Saprospiraceae bacterium | reverse complement strand
TACGAACGGAGGGGGCGGTTTGTGAAAAGATTGGCAAAGGTAAGGAGGAGTGGGGAGTTATGAGTTATAAGTGATGAGTTATGAGTTATGAGTTTTTGGTGTTAACGCCTGGTCGCTCTATTAAGACAACCAGGCGTTAACACCAAAAACTCATAACTCATCACTTATAACTCATAACTCCCTAATGTTTTCCATCGACCACGCTTCCGCTTTCTCCGCAAAAAGCGCTTTTGTTTTTGCCCAGGTATCGCGGAATAAATCGGATTGACGGTAATTTTCCAGTGCTGCTTCCGAATCCCAGATGCTGAACGTAAACAGCACGTTGGATTGTTCCGTATGTCGGAGCAATTCCATGTGTTGGCAACCCGGAAAAGCGCGGATCAGGGTTTTGCTGGGCTCGAATACATGATCGAGGAAGTCCTGTGTGGCTTCCGGTCGGAAAGTGAGTTTTACGAAACGTTTGATCATAAAAGTGAGTTGTGAATCGTGAATCGTGAGTGGTGAGTCGTGAATCGTGAGTGGCATCCAGGTCGAAGAAAGTACTCAATTTTCATCAACCTGGATGCCACTCACGATTCACGATTCACGACTCACGACTCACGATTCACAACTCACCTTGCGTATCGTCGTTTGCGCCGCCAGTTGAACACCCAGGCAAAAAGCCCTAGCAGTAACAGAGGCGCGGCGATATTCAGGACCTGCCAAAAGGTTTTTTCCTCTTTGGCGCGCACATTATCCAGCAGGCGCAATTTTACTTCCTTGCTGCGCGCTTCGATGACCCCGTTCGGATCGATCAGGTATTCCACGGCATTGATCAGCAGGTCTTTATTGGCATAAGTGGTGTTGTCGTTCTGGTTAAATCCGAGTGGAAACCACTGTTTTTCTGCGCGGTTTCGGATAAAATTGGCCGCCACATCGCCGTCGCTGATCACCAGCATACGCGTGGGAACACTTTGGGGTTTGAATTCCATGCCCAATTGTTTCATGCCATTCAGCATGTCTTCGGAAACACGGTTTTCATAATTGGACGGGAAAGTGCCTTCGAGCAAGACACCGACATTTTGCAGGCCTTTATTAAATTTGGCCGGGTCGGGCTCGTATTTCAGCACTTCAAAATTCAAATCCACCGGACTGAATTGCAGGCGGCTATACCGGCTGCTGGTCAGAAGGGGTGTTTTTTTTACAAATGTTTTTGTTCGTATGGTATCGATGGACGAGCAAAAACGCAAATCGACCTGGTCGAGGTTTTTCACAATCGGGTGTCTGCCGGCCGGGCGAACGGCCAGGTGATAAAACCACGGAAAAAGATCGAACTGTGGGGAATTGCCCACCTGCCCTACCACCAGGCGGATTTTGGTACATTCCAGGTCGAGGATCAGGTCGGGCTGTATACGCACGCCGTATTTGAAAAGCATATCCTCGATATTCAGCGGATAATCGGTCGGGAAAAACCGCCCTGCCACGCGCATGCTGTCGAGGTCGGCATTCATCCGGTCGATGAGCCAGAGGATACGCCCGCCCTGCATGACATACTGATCGATCTTGAATTTATCCTTTTCGGAAAAGGTACTGCGTGGTTTAGCGATGACCAGCAACGCGCAATCTTCCGGTTTGATTTGCACCACAGAATCGAGCAAAATGCGATCCGTGTCATAAAAAGCCCGAAGGGTTTGGTCGAAGTCGGCCAGTTGCAGGTCGTCGAGTTCGCCGTGTCCTTTTGTAAAAAGAATCACAGGCCGCGCCGGCGTCAGGATTTTTTTGATCGCATTGGCAAATTTGTATTCTAAAAGGCTGACCGAATTATTGATGACCTCATCGGGGGAAAGGCTGGCAGATTCATTTTCGAGCAATTTGACCACCACCTGCCGGCTGCCGAATCGGAAAATCGCAACCGGATAGATCAGTTTTTGTGTGGTTTCGCCCTGATCGGCCACGCGCAGATTGACCGGAATGATGCCCTGTTCGGACAAAGCCTTGCGGCGGGCGTTCACGTCTTCGAGGCTGCCCTGTGCAGGATCTTCAAACTGGTAATCGAGAAAACCGCTTTCGGACCGGAAATCATCGAGCATTTCGCGGGTAGCCGTTTGCAAGCGTTTGAAACCGGCGGGAAATTCGCCGTCCAGCAAAATTTGAACATACACCTGGTCTTTCAAACCGCGCAAAAGTTCGCGGGTTGGCGGGGTCAGGGTAAACCGTTTTTCTTCCGTCAGGTCGAAATGAGTATAAAAAACATTGGCCAAAATATTGATAAACAACACAATACCACAAAACAGGCCAAATTGCAGCAATGATTGGGAACGTTTGGAACGGGACATTTTTTCGAATGGTTATGAAATGCCAGAGGCCAAAAGTACAGCATTTATCACTCGTGGTGCAAAGTGTGGGATATTCCGCAAAAAGGAAGCGTTAAAACTTTTCTTAAACGGCGCCGTTACTTTTAAGTAAAAATTGGTCTGAACGATGCGAAATTACTCAAGGGAGGCTACTTTTGCCAGCCCAAGGCATTTCAAACGAAACACTTCAATACTTATTCACCAAACTTTCAAAACATCATGGCAGTAAAAGACAAATATCAGAACGTACTCGACCTCGGCGAAAAAATGGGTGTTCGCGACGGCAAGGTTGAAGAAACAAACGGTATTCTCCGCATGTGGGGTACAGTTGAAAACAACTACGAAAAAGATCAATTGTGGGATGCTATCAAAGCAACCGGCGGTTCTAATCCAACGGATATCGTTGTTGATATCCAGGTGACCAACCCAGGTGTATACGCTACACACACTGTAAAAAAAGGAGAAAGCCTGAGCCTGATCGCTAAGCACTACTACGACGATCTGATGAAGTACAAACAGATCTTTGAAGCAAACCGCGACCAACTCGACAATCCGGACAAAATTGAAGTTGGCCAAGTGCTGACTATCCCAAATCCTTAATGGTTTTTGGACCTGAAAAAAAACGGTTGTTCCGATTATTCGGAGCAGCCGTTTTTTTTTGAGGTTGTTCTACCTTTGTGCTGTAGAAAGTTGTTGAGGGTTGAGATTGTTGAGGGTTGAGGGTGGAAACTCTAGGTTTGAACAGGTTACAAATGCTAAAGGCTACCACCTCAACCCTCAACAATCTCAACCCTCAACAACTTTCTACAACTCCATGAAAATTTTTCCCAATCTAATATCCTATTCTAATGTCTGATTTTTCAAAACTGAAAGAGCTCTCTATCCAGGTGCGGCGCGACATTGTCCGCATGGTGTATAACTGCCAGAGCGGCCACCCGGGCGGCTCGTTGGGCTGTACGGAATTTTTCGTCGCCTTGTACGGCAACGTATTAAAACACAAACCCAAACCATTCAAAATGGACGGGAAAGGACAGGATATGTTTTTCCTGTCCAATGGCCATATTTCTCCGGTCTGGTACAGTGTTTTGGCGCGTACGGGTTATTTTGAACCCAAAGAGCTGGCTACTTTCCGAAAAATCAACTCCCGGCTGCAGGGCCACCCGGCCACACATGAAGGATTGCCAGGTATCCGGATTGCCTCCGGCTCGCTGGGACAAGGCATGTCGGCAGCAATCGGGGCGGCACTCGCCAAACGAATGGACGGCGACCCGCGCTGGGTTTTTGCCCTGACGGGCGATGGCGAACTCGACGAAGGCCAGTGCTGGGAAGCCATCATGTTTGCCGCACACCATAAAGTGGATAACCTGGTCGTAACGGTTGACTGGAATGGCCAGCAAATCGACGGCTCCACAGAACAGGTGATGAGCCTCGGCAACCTGCCTGCCAAATGGAAATCATTCGGCTGGGATGTGCTGGTGCTGGAAAAAGGCAATGACCTGGACGCAGTGATTGCGATGCTCCGCAAAGCAAAACGCCGCTGCGGCAAAGGCAAACCCGTTGTGATCCTGATGAAAACGGAAATGGGGTACGGTATCGATTTTATGCAGGGTACCCACAAATGGCATGGCAAAGCCCCGAATCAGGAACAGTACGAGAGCGCCATGGCACAATTGGGCACAACAAGTCTGGGCGATTTTTAAAAGATTCCGGGAAAACCGGTATGTTTTTCAAATCAAGCCTCCATTCTTCAAAGTCAGGAATCTAACAACATGAATATCAACGATATAAAATCAACGGGTACCAAAGCCACCCGCGACGGCTTCGGCCAGGGCCTGCTCGAAGCGGGCCGCCAGAACCCCAATATTGTCGGCCTTACCGCTGACCTGATGGAATCGCTGCAAATGCAGCATTTCCACAAAGAATTCCCTGAGCGTTTTTTCCAGGTTGGTATTGCGGAAGCAAATATGATCGGGATCGCAGCCGGCCTGGCTACTGCCGGGAAGGTACCTTTTACTGGTACTTTTGCCAACTTCAGCACGGGCAGGGTGTACGACCAGATTCGCCAGAGCGTAGCGTATTCGCATAAAAATGTAAAAATCTGTGCCTCCCACGCCGGCCTTACCCTGGGTGAAGATGGCGCCACCCACCAGATTTTGGAAGACATCGGCATGATGCGCATGTTGCCGGGCATGGTGGTGATCAACCCCTGCGACTACCACCAGACCAAAGCCGCTACAATAGCTATTGCCGAATACCACGGACCGGTGTACCTCCGTTTCGGCCGGCCGGCCTGGGCCATGTTTACAGAAAACCTGCCTTTCGAAATCGGCAAAGCACTTTTGCTGGCCTCCGGCACCGATGTAACGATTTTTGCCACAGGTCACCTGGTGTGGACGAGCATCGAAGCCGCACAGGAACTTGCCGCACAAGGCATTTCCTGCGAAGTGATCAATATCCACACCATCAAACCGCTCGACGAAACGGCCATCCTCGATTCGGTCAGCAAAACCCGCGCAGTGGTGGTGGCGGAAGAACACCAGCGCAACGGCGGCCTTGGCGATGCCATTGCCAATTTGCTGGTGCACAAACTGCCGGTACCTATGGAATACGTCGGCGTCAACGACTCTTTTGGTGAAAGTGGAAAACCCCTGGAATTGCTGGACAAATACGGGTTAGGCAAAAAAGATGTGATCTGGGCGGTGAAAGACGTACTGGATCGAAAGCAGAAGTAGTCGTCAATGCGAAGTCGTCAGTCGTCAGTCCGTAGAGTGTACCGTTTCATGCTTTTGTTTCCCAAGAATGATACGGTAAACTCTACGGACTGACGACTTCGCACTTTTTAAATCCACCATAGTTCGGGTACACCACCCTTTTCCCAAACCACAATCGCATTTTGCCCAAACTGCCGCCCCAATTCCACCGCTTTTTCAAGTGAAATATCCAGGGCCCAGAAACTTTCTTCCGGTGGCCAGTTTTCATCCGTTCCGATGCCCAGTCCGCGCCGAAGCAAGCGGCACTGCGGATGTAATTCCATTTCCAAACTAAGATTGCGCCAGCGGTTGTGCCACTGATCGAGCGGTTGAGAACCCGGGTTCCAGGCCGTCAAAAAAGCGTAACGCTCGATACCGTAGTCTTCCAGTTGCCGCTGGATATGGTGCGGGTGCGGTTGCCCAACCCGAATATTGGCGCCACGGTCATCCATACGAATGAGTTCTGTCCAGTAACTGGTATTCAAATATTTTTCAACCAGAACCCGGTCCAGGTGTGCGGGAACATCTTCCGCATCTTTAATGTTGATGGTATTTTTTGGCATGTTTGCCGGCGTTTGTTTTACGGAAAACCTTCCATGAGAAACCCCGGGCAAAGAAACTGTTTTCCATACAAGGTTTGGGGCTTTTTTCCCAACTTTGCCCCATGATAACAATCCGTGAAACTAATTTCCAACTGCCAGGCCAAACGGCTTTTTATCGGGGCAAAGTTCGCGATGTGTACACCGTCGGCGATAAACTGGTGATGGTGGCCAGCGACCGCATTTCTGCCTTCGATCATATTTTGCCGCGGGCGATCCCTCAAAAAGGGGCTGTTTTGAACCAGATTGCTGCCCATTTCCTCAGCGCAACCCGCGATATTTGCCCCAATTGGCTGATTTCAACGCCCGATCCCAATGTGGCGATCGGTCACCGCTGCGAACCGATTCGGGTGGAAATGGTCATCCGGGGCTACCTGGCCGGCCATGCAGCACGTACGTATGCGAGCGGTGTGCGCACACTCTGCGGTGTTGTTATGCCGGAGGGTTTGCGGGAAAATGACCCGTTTCCCGAGCCCATCATCACGCCGACAACCAAAGCCGAAGAAGGGCACGACGAAGATATTTCCAAAGAAGCCATTCTGGAACGTGGCCTCGTAAGCCGGGAAGATTACGAACAAATGGAGGCCTATACCCGCGCCATTTTCCGGCGGGGGAGCGAAATGGCGGCAGCCCGCGGACTGATCCTGATCGATACCAAATACGAATTCGGGAAAAAAGACGGCCGCATCCTGCTGATGGATGAAATTCATACCCCCGACAGTTCCCGCTATTTTTATGCGGAAGGTTATGAAGAACGCCAGAAAAAAGGCGAACACCAGCGGCAGTTGAGCAAGGAATTTGTGCGCGAATGGCTGATCGCGCATGGTTTTCAGGGCAAAGAAGGGCAACAAATGCCTGAAATGCCGGATGCATTCGTGCAGGAAATTACAGACCGCTACGTGGAACTGTATGAAAAAGTGACCGGGTTAAAATTTATCAAAGATGATACCGTTGATGTTTTGCAGCGTATCGAACAAAACATTGTAGATTCCCTGTAATAGTTATTACCTTTTTAAGGTAAGGAATCAAGGAAAATTAGTTTTGGCTAAATTATTTGTAAATGATTGATTATCAACACGAATAACCAATAACTACTTATGGCACAACTCGGCTGGGTATATCTGGATCCACATGGTGGCAAACACCGCATCGGGTTGTACCACGGCGACAAAACCGGGCACCTGCTGATCCACTGCAACATGCGGGTCATACAGGTCGATTTTGCGGTCAAGGAATCCAAAAGTTATTCGTTTTTTATCGAAGACGAATTGTGTGAACTGAAAATCCACAATGAGCAGGGCTCCTATTCCTACGAATTTACCACCAATAGAAAAGTAGACACGCCGCTCAACCGCCTGCGAAAAGCCGAAGATCGCCGCAATTTGAAATATGTGTTGTGGTTTGCGGGCGGTCTGGCTGTCATTATCGGCGGCGTGTTTTGGGGATTGCACCGCTTCGACAAATGGCAGGAAGGAAAAGGGTTTATGGAAAACAGCCTGTTGAGTCCGGAGGCTTTAAAGGCGCAGGGGCAACTTGCCGCTCAAGGCAAAACTGCCGTTGCACAACTCTTTTTTAATACACAGGGTAGTGAAAAAAAGGTGTTTTATACTTTTACCACCGCCGACAGCGTGCGTACCACCGGACAATTTAAGTTGCCGAAAGAAGGCTCTTTTTTGCTGCCTACCGGGTTTCCACTCTCCGACAACGACGCTTTTCGGGTCACTTACCTTCCCGGCAATCCGAAGGTTCACCGGGTCGAATTCGATGCGCCCAGCAGCGCGACCATCACCCGTTATTTGCAGTTGGCTCAAAATATAGAGCAACAAAATCACCCGGGCGACTCACCAGAAAAAACTGCCTGTGTCGTATTGAACGCCGCAGCCAAAAGCGACTGGCCTGTACTGGCTCATTTCATTTTTCAGGGAAAAATGCCGGAAGAGAACGCACGCAACAACCGCGATACGTATTTGCGGATGACGCGGGACCCAGGGTTTGAGGCGCTGATAAAGCAGGAATGCTGGGATAAGTAGGAGCGTTCAGGCGTTTATCAGCGATAAATTTGAAACAGCATACAAGGGTAGCGATTTAATATCCTCGTATTCCGAAAAATTTTCAAGGGAAAAGCGGTAGCCAAATAGTTTCTTTTTTTCCTTCAAAAACTGTCGAAGGCTTTGCATAGAGCCCTTGCCCGAAGACTTTACTTCAACGGGTAATAAGTCTGCCCCTTGCTGGATTACATAATCTACCTCGGCATTAGCGTTGGCCGACTCCCGATGCCAGTAATACAACGCGGGTGGCGCCCATGGCGAGCCGTACTTCAGGTATTCCAAGCCCCAGAACTGCTCTGCTATCGAGCCTTTATTGATGAGTGTTGAAGCTGGGTCGAACAAAAAGTCAGAAAGATTCAGGCCTAGCACCCGCTGAAAAATACCAGTGTCAAGCAACAACATTTTCCGTTTTTTGGGTTCTGCTTCAGCTCCTGGCGGTATTCCGTTGGCGGCAGTGTGCGTAACAGGAAATACAAGACCTGCCATGATGAGCAAGTCCAGCGCTTCTTTGATCTGTCCGTGATTGGCATTGGCTGATGCTTTGCTGAACATAAACTTCCCTCCGGCTTGTTGTACCACCGACTCCATAACCTCGATCAAACGGTTAGGCGGAACCGTATTTTTATATTTGGTAAAATCAGCCTGGAGTGAAATATACAGGTCGTCCAATATTCGTTGAGTATTGAGCATCTGTCGGGTTCCTGCATATGCTGCTACAGCTTCAGGCATTCCTCCCGTCAACATGAATGTTTTTAAATAATCGAGTAATTTTTGATGGAAAAGATCAGGTAACGGGTTTTGAAATCCGGAGTTTCGCTTGGCCTGCAGTAAACCCTGTTCGCCTAATGCTTCCAGAAATTCATCAAAGGAAAACGAGTACATGAACAGGGAACGCACCCTGCCAACCCCATACGATGGCAACGATTGCAATGCAGATTCCAACAATGATCCCGCAGCCACTACGTGGAGTTCCGGCATTTTTTCATAAAAAAAACGAAGTGCAGAAATGGCAGGCAAACAGGTCTGAATCTCGTCGAAAAATAACAGTGTTTTGCCCGGTACAATGGTTTTCCCGAAAAAAACAGAAAGGTTATCGACGATGCGATGTGGGTTGAGGTCAGCGGTGAAAAGGCTCTTCAGGTTGGGGTTTTCCTCAAAATTCAACTCCACGAAATCCTCGAACTGTGTTGCCAATTGCCGAACCGCTGAGGATTTCCCAACTTGCCTCGCGCCTCTCAGTATAATTGGCTTTCTCTGGGGTTCAGACCTCCATTCTATTAAATGTTTGTCTATCACCCTTTTATAATACATATTTATAATTTTTAAAGGCAAAAATAATGGAATTTTTAATTTTTGGTACCCTAAAAACTTAATAATGTTTAAAAAAAGTACTCTAAATATTCATAGGGCATTTGAAGCAGGCCATTGGACATTTTTGTAAGACGGCAATGCCGGCCATTTCCAATGCTGGAACAAAAACTTACGTTACCCCGATCAAATGCGATGTTGTTGCCCAAATTTGTCTCATCCCTTTCATCCGTGTTCCATCTACCGCGAATAAATCACCGGATTCAGCTCCGTATCAATCACCTCCCCCACAACAGCCCCCGGGCACCAGGTATTCCAGTCGTTGATCTGGTTGTCGTTTTCAGGTTCTTTTAAAAGCATGTCTTTATCCATGTAGATTACTGTCATCACGCGGCGCATTTGGTCGGTCTGGTTGGCGCCGGCCCGGTGAAATACCCAGCCTGAATGGAAACTCACTTCACCCAGGTCGAAAGGTTCGATGACGTGTTGGAAGTCTGTTACCCGCAACCTTTTCTGAAGAATGGCCTCGCTGTCGTCGCTGATGGCCAGTTCGCGGCCTTCCACGATGACATGGCTGCCGGCGCTAAATTCCAGCGGGCCCATGTCGAGCGGCACGGCTTGCAGCGGTATCCAGGCGGTAATGGTTTTATCCGTTGCTAGCGGCCAGTAATACTGGTCGGCGTGCCAGGGCGTGATGCCGCCGCCACCTTCCTTGTACAGGGCCTGGTCGTGGTACATGCGCACGCCGGTGGTTTGCATCAGGTCGGCGGCTATTTTTCCAAGGCGTTTGCTGAACACAAAATCGCGGATCTCCTCTTCCTCGCGCCACAGATTAAAAATCTGCAAAAAAGCCTTGCCGTAGGTATCGCGGGCGTCGAGCGGCTTGTCGTTGGTATTGAGTTCCGCTACTTTCTGGCTGATCAGTTCGCCGTAATAGGCCAAAGTATCTGCATCAAACACGTTTTTGAGTTTGATGTAGCGGTTTTTCTGAAAAAAATCGACGGCTTCTGGAGAGAGTGGGTAGGGTTGGTCGAGTGCGTTTTTCATAAGTAATGCGAATAGTGTGTTTAAGGTTGGCGGCGCTGGCTGGAAATGTCTGGTAACTGTCCGGCAGCAGTACGGAAACCCTCCTAGTTTTGTGCGTACATTCAATGCCGTATTTCCTATGCCTGCAATATCTCGTTTGCTGTTGTTCCCTTTTTTTGCGGCCGTCTTGCGGCTCTCCGCGCAAATAACGCCCGAAATCGGGGTAAATATCGATATCCTTCACACAAAAATAACGTTACAATTCGATTGGGAAAAACGGCAGGCTTTGGGCGAAACGACTATCGTCGTGCGCCTTACCGCCCCTGTTCGTTCTATTGCACTCGCAGCAGATGATCTGGATATAAAAAGTGTAACAACCGGCGATGGGCAAAACCTTGATTTCAATTTTAAACCTGAAAAAGCCCAACTCGACATACAAACGGGCCGGGAGTACCCCGCAGGAGAAGTTTTGACTTTTACCATTACATACAAAACCATGCACCACAATGATCCCGATCCGAATGCACTTGGCGGTAGTTTCGGGAAAGGCCTGCGTTTTTTTTCACCCTCGGCTGTGAATCCGATTAAACGCAGGCAAATCTGGTCGCAGGGCGAACTCCAAAACAACTCCAGTTGGTTCCCCTGTACCCATAACATAAGCGACCTGCATACAACAGAATTTATCGCCACGGTAGATTCGGGTTTGACGGTTATTTCCAATGGAATACGAGTGGCGGTAACCGATGCCCCCGGCGGCAAACGCACTTTTCACTACCGGTCCGATCAGCCTTACCCGGCTTATCTCACTGCTTTTGCGGTAGGCGTTTATACCGACGTCGTGCAAAACGTAGACGGTATTTCGATGCATACGCTCTGTTATCCGGATGAAAAAGAAGCGGCTATTGCAACCACGGAACGCCTACCCGCCATGCTGCGCTTTCTCACAGAACAAACCGGTTTGAAATATCCTTTTGCGGAATATACACAGGTAATGGTGCAGGATTACCCCTTCCCAAGTCTCAACGGCCAACAGACATTCAGCCTCATTTCGGACAATATGATCGACGATTACGGGACGCACCGCGATTTTTTATACCTGTGGGATGGCGTGGAATTCAATGCCCTGGCCGGTCAGTGGTTTGGCAACGTGCTCATTCCCAAAAACGTAGAAGACATCTGGCTTGCCAAATCATTCAGCCAGTACTTTGAAGGCCTTTTTACCGCCCAGCAAAACGGGCCGGAAGAGTACCTGCTTTGGTATCTTCCCTGGGAAACGGGCAGTATCCAGGCCGACTGGGCCAATGGGAACCGCCATCCGATCGTGACAGCGGATTATGGCAATGCGGAAAATTTTGCAGCGGACAGTTATGCAAAATATCGTGGCGCCCTGGTGCTAAGAATGCTGCGTAAAGAACTGGGCGACGCGCAGTTCTTTGCATCTATCCGTCATTTTCTGCAAACCAATGCCTTTCGCCCTGCAAGCACCCGGGATTTCCTGGCGTCAATAAAAGCAGTGTCCAGCGCCGATCTGGATTGGTTTTTTGACCAATGGATGTACAAAACTGGCTACCCGGTGTTTCAGATAACCGACGAATATGACGCTCAAAACCGACAGTACCGCTTAAAGATCAAACAAGTGCAACAACCCGATACGGCGTCTTCCTACCCCCGGGCGGCCTATTTTCAGGGTAAAATGGAAGTGGAAATAGACAATCGGATCGAAGTCGTTCGAATCGAGCCTCAGGAAAACAATGAATTTACTTTTTCACTCCCCAAGCGGCCCAAACTGGTAAACGCGGATATTGAAAACACCTGGATTGGTGAAAAACAGGTAACAAAAACCTGGCAGGAGTGGCTGTATCAGTTCGAGCACAGCCGGGACGCGCAGTCAAGAAATGCCGCTATGCTGGAACTGTCTGCCATTGCCCAATCAGGAAACACAACTGACTCAGCAAAAAAGCAGATTTATGCGGCTTTTCGGCGCGTCATTCAAAGATCCTGTTACTGGCGCCTGCGTTTTAATGCGATTGGGCAACTTCGGGCTATCGAGCCGCCGCCTTACAACAAGGCTACTGTCAAGATGCTTCAGGCGCTCATCCGTCAGGACAAATCGTGGGTACGAGCCGCGGCCATTACAAGCCTGGGAATGACCAATGACCCGCAATTTGCTGAAATATATATGGCCTGCCTGTCCGATTCCAGCGACCGCGTCGTTAATGCTGCCGCTGTCGCGTTGGGGAAAACTAAAAGCCCGAAAGCATTCGATGCTTTAGTCCACTTAAAAAACCGCCCTTCCTGGAAAAGTCAGAGCCTGATGCACGCCTTAAGCGGGCTGGCGCAACTGAACGACCCCAGAGCGGAGGCCATTGCGGTGGCAGCTATTGCCGACAACCGTTCGCCCCGCTGGTTTTTAGGGAATGGCTGGGATTACCCGTACGTGGCAGCGCAAACACTGGCCGCGATTGGCAAACCGGAACGCGCATTCCCGATTGTACAGGAGCGCATCGACATGGCTATGCAGGGCAACAACATAGATGACGTTTTTCATCAGGCACTGTTAATAGCCACGCTGGCCGACCCCAGAGGGCAGGCGGTTTTTGACGGTTTGAAAATGAAATATAAGGACCGGGAAAACGCCATGATTGCCATAAACATGCTGGAAGAGCAATATAAGGCAGCTTTGAAAGCCCGTTAGTTAGGCGGCATCTGCTTTATTGCAGTGTGGGTTGGTCGAGGGCGTTTTTCATGTGCGAAAGTGTTGAAGAACTGAGTTCAAACTAAACACAGGTTATAGGAAGTTTTTCCATGCCGAAAGAATGTCTATTTTTTACCACCAGGACTATTCCGGACGCCAATAGGTTTGTATCACAAAAATCAACCTCTTGATATGGAAAGACGAAACTTTATGCAAGCCACAAGTTTGCTTGCAGCCATGGGCATTTTGCCCAACACCGGCTTAATTGCCAGGCAGGGCGACCAGCCCGCAATGCCTTCCCCAGATCCGCTAAAACCTTTTTACCTGCCACCATCCGAGCCTTTGTCGCACAAGGGAAATATGGATATTCGGGTTTGGGTGCGCTCGGAAATGACTGGCGGCGTATATTCGTGCGTCGAATGCGCTGTTGCGCCGAAAGTTATGGGTCCGCCACCGCATTTGCACAAAGAACTGGATGAATTGATGTTCGTTCTGGAAGGTACCGCCAGTGTGATGGTGGAGAACGAAGTTGTGGAAATAGCAGCAGGCGGCTGGCATTTCCGCCCGCGCAACCTGAAGCACACCTTTTGGAATGCATCCGAACAGCCCCTGCGGTTTGTAGATATGTATTTTAATCAGCCCTTTGAGGTTTTTTTAGAGCGCATTTTTTTTGAACTGACCCCCGAAAAAGGTTTTCCTATGGGTTCGGAACAACTCAAACGGGAGCATGATCTTTTGAATGAAAAATTCGGACTTGTTTATGCGCCTACCTCTTTTGATGAGCGCCAGGCCATAGTAAACAAATACGGATTGAAGTAATACTGAAAACACATGTTATGCGATGATTCTAAAAGACTTCTTGCCCAATCCATCGCTTCAGGCCTTTGTCCGTTGCTATCGAATCGTGCATATGCGGTTCGATAGCAACGACCCTCCACCATTTAAACCCTATACCCCTCGCCCGGAACAGTGCCTTGCTTTTTATCCGCATGACCGGGAGCGGGTAGACTTTACGGCGCAGCATAAAAGCGCTGCAAACGTTTCTGTAGCATTGGTGGGACAGGCTTTGTCGGTTACAAACAGGTTTATCCACGGCCATTTTATGGTGGTCCAAATACTATTTCAACCCGGCGGGTTATACCGGCTGACCGGTATGCCGAGCTGTGAAATTAATGATGCCTATATCGAGGCCGATTTTGTGTTTCCCAAAGAAGTGCATATGGTCAACGAAGCCTTTTTCTTTGCCAAAACCTACCAGGAAATCGTGCAGATCGCCGACGGGTTTATGGAACGTCTGGTGCGCAAATCTGTGAAAGAAAGCCACCCGATTGACCAGGTTTGCCAGTGGATGCTGAGCAATCCAACTGTTTCATTGGACAATCTGGCGAAAAAATCATTTTTGAGCTCCAAACAGTTTGAGCGCAAGTTTCAGGAACGCACCGGTGTGAATCCGAAAACCTTTTCCCGGCTCGTTCGATTTGACAAGGCTTTTCGGGAAAAAAATCAGAACCCGCACCGGGATTGGCAAACCATTGCTTTTGATTGCAATTATTATGATTATCAACACCTTGTGCGCGACTACAAGGATTTTACCGGCCTTAAGCCTACGGACTTTCATCAATTAGAAAGCCATGCTCCGGAAAGAAGGTTCGGCCTGGCAGAACATTATTATGAGACGCAATTGGGCTAAGTAGTTATCAGTTATTAGTTATCAGTGTTGATAATCAAGCATTTGCACAGAATTCAGTCTAAACTAATATTGACCCCGGAGGCTAATATGATTTGGAAAAGAAAAACCGGTGTTGGTTACTTTTCCAATTCTTCCAGCAGTTTTTGTGTCTGTGAAAAATCCTCACCCGCCGCTTTTGCCAGTTCGATACTGCGTCGTGCTACTTTAGCGGCTTCCTTCTTTTTGCCTAATTTGGCCAATATGCGCGCTAAAGTGTGCTGATTGTTCGCTGTTTCGCTGAGCGCGACCGATTTTTCAGCCCAGGTTAAGGCTTTTTGCAAGAGCGCAGAATCCGTTACATTTTCAGCAAAAAGCCAGGCTGTTTCATTCAATTCGGCGGGGTCATCGCTGGGGAAACGCGTGTAGTGGTCGGCCGCTGCCGGCGCAAAATGTTCGTAGTCGCTGCGCTGTTGGTAGTAAGTCAGGCGGTAGGCGGAAGCGGGGCGCTCGCCCTGTTCGGGGTAGCAGGCGATGTAGAGGCGCTGCACCTGTTCCATGGCAAGCGTTGGTTGTGTTTGCTGGTAATTTTCAAAGATCTGGTCGACAAACGCGGTCACCTCCTCCTGTGTCACCTGGGGTTCGAAAGCGGTTTTGTTTTGAACCAAAAATTTGAATCCTATGGAAAATGGATCGCCGGAATGCCGCAGGATGACCTGCTTGTTTTCGGGTGTATTTAGGTCGCTTTCCTGTTTCAAATATTCGTCGGCCAAAGCGCCGGCGTTCGGATCGTAGGCAGCGGTACGCGCTTCGAGCAGTTGCAGCAAGGTCGTCCGGTCGCGGTTTCCGTTGCGGTATCGGGTTTCCAGAGCGCTTAGATTTCGAGTGGAATCGATGGCTGTTTTACCCAGTGCAAGAAACTCGGCAGCCGGATAAAAACCGGCGGCCCGATGGATTACCACCCCGTCTGCATTGAAAAAAAGCAAGGTCGGGTACACCTCGACCCCGTATTTTCTGGCCAGATCTATCCCTTCCCCTTTTTCCATATCCATTTTGAGGTTGACAAAATGTTGGTTGAAAAAGACACCAACGGACGAATCCGGGAAGGTTTGTTTGTTCAGCATTTTGCAGGGACCACACCAGGTGGTGAAGGCGTCCATAAAAACGAGTTTGTTTTCCGTTTTGGCCTTGGCGAGTGCTTCGGTCCAGGAAAAGTGCTCGAATGCAACACCCTGCGCCGAGATAAAGAAGGGCAGCGCGAAATAGAGAAGGATCAATCTTGCGTACATATAATCAGTCAATAGTGTAAATGATTGTACAGGACAGGTAAAGTTACGGTTCATTTGTCAGACGCTATGGTACAAATTTGAACAACAGGGATTCTAATATTCCGGCTTTCAAATTTAGTTCATCGCTTTCTATATTTGACACAGAAAGAATGGGAGCAAGGCTTGGGTATAAATCAGGCAAACAAAGCCATTGGGGGAGGAAGCAGGGCAGGTCAAGTGCGATATTCAGGAGCAAGAAAAGGCAACGTAAATATCAAACGTTCTGAATATTAACAAACACAGATGTATTGTTAATGATGAAATTATTTGTTTGGCAGCCCTTTAGTTGGAAATCTTGGGAAATATGGATTTTAAAAGACAACAATCTCTACATTTGCCTTTCAAACTCAATTCTATGTCATTAACTACTGAATTTTTGGGAAATAAGATTAAAGCGCCCCTCAAAGGAAATAAATATCTCATTGCCACACCAGAAGAAAGAGTGAGACAGGAATTTATTGTTCGCTTGGTCAATGACTTTGGCTTTACACTTAGTCAAATGTCTCAGGAAGAGCAGGTAAATAATAGCAAACGCGGGCAAGGAAAAGCAAGAGCAGATATTGTAATTTGGAAAACACAGGAAGAAAAAAACAAAAGTAAAAGCCCAGTTTTAGTAATTGAGTGTAAAGCAGAAAAGGTTTCTATTCGAGAAGAAGATTACTATCAAGGATATAACTATGCTTCGTGGGCTGGAGCAGACTTTTTCATTACTACAAACTTGAAAGAAACACGTGTTTTCAAAGTTGTTAAGGGAGAAATGCCGAAGAAACTCATTGAAATTGCCGAAATTCCAACATCTGCAACATTCTCCGACTCAAAGAAACTTCAGGAACTTCTTAATAAGACAATTGCTTTTTCCAGAGAAGATTTTAGTCGCCTTTTATTCAAATGCCATAATGTAATTCGCAACAATGACCACCTTTCTCCAGAAGCGGCGTTTGACGAGATTTCAAAGATTCTTTTCATGAAAATCCGATATGAAAGGCAAAAAGTACAAGAACGGGCCTTGTTTTCAGTTGAAAAGTTTGAACAACTCAAGGCTGTAGATCTTGAAATTAGAGGAGATCATTCGCTGCCATTTTATCAACATCTCTTTCAGCAGACCAAAGACTTTTTCAAAGATGACGAACTTTTTGAAACAACGGATACTATTCGCCTAAAAGAATCCAGTTTTCTTTCCATTGTGAGAGAATTAGAGAAATATAATCTCTCTATTACTTCGGATGATATAAAAGGTATCGCTTTTGAAGAATTTCTTGGTAAAACCTTCCGAGGAGAGTTGGGGCAGTTTTTTACTCCTAGAACTATTGTTGATTACATGGTTGATATCCTCGACCCACAAGAAGGTGAAACCATTTGCGATCCTTGTTGTGGGAGTGGAGGCTTTTTGATAAAAGCCTTCGAGTATGTCCGAGATAGAATCGAAAAGGATGTACAAAAAGAAAAAGAAAACCTCAAATTTAAGTTTTATACAGATGATTTTAATGACCTCCCTGAAGCAGAGCAATTAAAAATAGAAGCTCGATTGGATGAATTATTCACTAAATTGAATGAGGAGCTCAATTTAGATAATTCACAAAGTAGGCTTCGTACACTATCTTATGATTGTATTTTTGGCACAGATGCAAATCCTCGTATGGCTAGAACGGCTAAAATGAATATGATTATGCATGGGGATGGTCATGGTGGTGTACATCATCACAATGGCTTACTTAATGTCAATGGTATTTTTGATGGTCGATTCGATGTTATTTTAACGAATCCACCTTTTGGCTCAAAAGTTGATTCAAAGTTGAAAATTCTTACAACTGATCTTCCTTCATCCGAACAGATTGAGCGATTCAAACAGCGCTATGGAAACGACTATGAACAGATTGCGTTATCTCAAATTAATAATCAACTTGATAAGCCTTTATTAGGCTTGTTCGATTTGGGGAAAAATAGCATTCTCACCGAAGTTATTTTTATCGAACGTTGTTTGAATTTACTAAAACCCGGTGGTCGCATGGGGATCGTTTTGCCAGAAGGCGTACTCAACAATAGTGCTTTGCAAAGAGTGCGAGAGTATGTTGAAAGCAAGGCTAAACTTTTACTTATTACTTCAATCCCGCAGGATGTTTTCATTGCTTCGGGAGCCACAGTGAAGCCAAGTGTTGTGTTTTTAAAAAAATTCACAGAAAAGGAAAGTACACATTATCATGAAATTACAGAAAAAGTAACTGTTGAGGTCCGCGCAAAACACGAATCGGTTCTTGTTCCTCTTTTAAAGAAGATCGATGTCTTGCAAAATACTTTGAAGGTTACACGGAAAAATCAAGATGCTCGTATAATTCTGGTTGAAACAAAATCTCAAGTCGACAGCATAGAGGCTCAAATATTAGAGGAGATTAAACAAGGAGTGAAAAAAGAATTTGACTATGCAGTAGCAGTCGTGGAAGTTGAAAAAGCAGGTATTACAAGCACAGGGGCAAAAACCGATAATGAGCTTGAATCTGTTGTTGCGGAATTTAAATCATATCGTATGGAAACCCCGCTTTGGTCGTACTATACGCCAGAATATACTTATGCAGTAGGAGATGATGATATTATTCATCGACAAATTCTTCAGGAGAACAATTCTACCAAGTCTACTGCGACTTTTTAGCAAGCCCGCCTCAAAATGAAAAAGCTACTGAAGGAGCGCGGGCAGAAAATAAAAAGTGGCGATACTTAAAATTTATTTATTGTAATAAATTAGAAAATTGGGATTACATATCTCAGTTTCACAATCCTTTTATTGAAAGCGTATTTCAAATTGTGAATATCAAAGATGTCGTTTCTCATAAAAAAGAATTTATTACAATAGACGATAATCTGAAATATAAAAGATGTAGAGTTCAATTAAGGGGGCAAGGGATTGTATTGCGTGATGAAGTTTTTGGGGAAAATATTAAAACTAAAAGACAACAAATATGTCAAGCAAAAGATTTTTTAGTTGCTGAGATTGATGCAAAATTTGGTGGCTATGGAATAGTACCCAATGAATTGGATGGGGCGGTTGTCAGCAGCCATTATTTTTTGTTTAAGATAGACAAAACGCGCTTATTGCCCGAATATTTGTCGATTTTTCTGAAACTTGATGTATTTGCGTCTCAAATCAAGGCGACTGGAAGCACTAATTACGCAGCGATTCGTCCACAACATGTATTAAATTATAAGATAGCACTTCCCATTATTGAGGTGCAACAAAAACTTGTGGATAATTACTATGGAGATATAAAAAAAGCAGAGCGATTAGAAAGTGAGGTTATAGCAAAAACCAAGCAAATAGAAGAAGTTTTATTTAATGAATTAGGGATTTCGATAGAGCAAAAACAAGCACCTAAAAAGCAACTAATTTTCATTAAATTTGAGAATTTGAGGGAATGGGGAATAGATAAGATTTTTGGCAATAATTTCTCGAATTT
>JADLCC010000445.1 GCA_020847425.1 Saprospiraceae bacterium | reverse complement strand
GATGCGGTTGGCGACTTCGGCGCCGAGGGTTTCATTTTTAACGGGTTCGGGTTTAATAGCGCCATCTCGGTAGTCATAAAACCCGCGGGAAGTTTTGCGGCCGAAAAAGTGGGCGTCTACCAGGTTTTTTTGTGTAAAAGAAGGCTTGTATCGCGGATCGAAGTAAAAATTTTGGAAAACCACTTCCGTTACGGCATAGTTGATATCGTTCCCGATAAAATCCATGAGTTCGAAGGGCCCCATCCGGAAACCTGCCAGGTCGCGCATGGCCCAGTCGATAGTAGCGATATCGGCAATACCTTCATCGAGTATGCGCAGCGCCTCGCCATAGTAGGGCCTTGCCACACGGTTGACAATAAATCCAGGGGTGTCTTTTGCCAGCACGGTTACCTTGCCCCAACTTGCGATCAGTTGTTTGCCCCGCTCGATGACCTCCGGATCGGTTTGCAAAGCGGGAATGATTTCGACCAAACGCATCATGGGCGCCGGGTTGAAAAAATGTACCCCCAGAATTCGTTCAGGGTGCCGCAATTGTGCCCCCATGGCAGAAATGGACAGCGAAGAAGTATTGCTGGCAATGATAGCCGTCTCCTCCAGGATTGCCTCCAGGCTTTTGAAAGCGATCTGCTTCTGCTCGATATCTTCCTGAATAGCCTCAATAACAATGGCGCAATGGCGGAATTCGCTCATTTGGTCCGTGAATTTGATCCGGCTATACAGCAAGTCGGCGTCCTCTGCACTGATTTTTCCCCGCTCTTTCAAAGCCTGGAGGGAGGCCTTTATACTTTTCCCTGCTTTTGACAGTGATATGGTGAACTGATCGCAGAGGACCACCGGGTGGCCTGCTGCCGCAGCCACCTGGGCAATACCACTGCCCATAGCGCCTGCACCAAGTATACCAATAATATTCATATCCTTATTGTTTGTATTTCGCATCAAAACGGCGCGAGAGCTGTTTTTGCTTGTTGTCCAGGTTAATTTCCCTGCCCTGGATAAAAGCAGCCGTCACCTGACAACTGCGCATGTCCAGTGCATCGCCTTCACTGATAAAAAGGGTAGCGTCTTTTCCAACGCTGAGGGAACCACAGCGATCGGAAATGCCCAGAATCTGGGCAGTATGGAGCGTCAATGCCTGCACTGCCGCTTCCTTAGGTAATCCAAAGCCAACCGCCTGTCCGGCCTGAAAAGCGAGGTTGCGTTGTTGCCAGGCTGATTTGTGTGAAAATGCAAAAAGCACCCCTTTTTCATGCAATTGAACGGCTGTTTTAAAAGGCTGGTCTACATCGGAGTCTTCACGGTTGGGTAGACTCTGTGTGCTGGAAAGAATGACCGGCACGTTGTGGCTTTTCAGAAAATCAGCCTGCATCCAGGCGTCTTCCCCCCCGACAATGACTGGCCTGATACCGTATTTTTCGGCAAAAAGAACAGATTCCTGAATGGTTTTTACATTTCCCGTATGGATATACAGGGGCTTTTTCTGGTCAAAAAGGCCGCGCATCGCTTCAAATTTCAGGTTTTTTACATCCGGGGCAGCCTGGTTTGCATATGCCCGTGCCGCTTCTACAAAAGCGTGTAACTGCTGAACGTCTTTTTCATAAGAATTAGCGCGCTGTTGTTCGGGAGTCAGGGTTTGAATACCGCTGATGGTGCGCAGAGCGGGCCAGTTGAGGTGTATGCCTTCGTCGATACTGAATGCCGCATCTTCCCAGTTCCAGGCGTCGAGTTGGACCACAGACGAAGTGCCGGAAAGTGTACCGCCTGTGGGTACGATCTGCGCAAGAAGGACGCCGTTGGAGCGAACGGTGGGCGCCACTTCCGAGTCGGTATTGTAGGCAACCAGTGACCGCAATTGCGGGTTATAGGCGCCGATATCGGCGGCATCCAAAGTAGGCCGGGCGGCATCGATTTCGATCAGACCTAATTGGGTATTCGGGGCGATAAAACCAGGATAAACATGCTTTCCGGAGGCGTCGAATATTTTGGCGTACCGGGTTCTGTCGAGGCGGATCAGTGTCGCATCGGCTACCAGGGTCAGTTTACCATTTTCAAACCCGATGGCGCTTTGTTCGATCACGGTTCCGTCGCCCAGGTGCGCTACAGCCCCCAAAATCAGGATGGGTGCTTTTTGAGCCGGCGCAGGAACAGGTACCTGGGCGCTCAGATGTGCCATAAAAAGGATATTCAGGAACAGGTAGAAAAAGTATTTCATTGAGTAGCGGTTAGGTGGTAGAAAGTAGTAAGTTCATCGAATATTACACAGCAACAACCGCTCGTTTTCCACAAAACCCTCCAGCACATCGCCGATTTGAACGGGCCCAACACCTGCCGGAGTACCTGTAAAAATGTAGTCTCCCTTGTGCAGGGTGAAATAACGGGAAATGTGACAGATCAGTGTGTTAAAACTGAAAATGAGGTCGCGGGTATGGCCATCCTGTACCACTTCGCCGTTTTTTTTCAGTTGGAAATGAATGTCATCCGCGTTTTTCAACTCTTCCAGCGGGATGAAACGGCTCAAAGGCGCCGAACGGTCGAACCCTTTTGCGATTTCCCAGGGATGCCCTTTGCTTTTCAGGTTGTCCTGCAGGTCGCGCGCCGTAAAATCGATCCCGAAAGCCACAGCATCATAATACCGGCCGGCAAATTCCGGCTGAACCGAACGCCCGTTTTTAGCGATACGCAGCACGATCTCCCCTTCGTAATGGATGTTTTTACTAAAATCGGGGTGAAAAAAGTGCCTGTTGTTCAGTAGCAAGGCTGTCGGCGGCTTCATGAAAATCAGCGGCTCGGAAGGCACCGGGTTGTTGAGTTCTTTTGCGTGGTCGATGTAATTGCGACCGATGCAGAATATTTTCATCTACTTGATATATCGTATTGATTGTAAGGATATTATGCCTCGGGTCGGAGTGATTCTTCTATCAGCAGGGAGAAAAATTCGGCCAGAGACCAGCCGTGCGCCAGCGCCTGCTGCGGCACAATACTCGCGGGCGAAATGCCGGGAATGGTATTGGGTTCGAGCAGGTGAAACGTGTCGCCGACCAGGATGTAATCGATCCGGACCACCCCTTTGCATTTGAGCAGTTCATAAATTTTTCCGGTCCGTTGCCGGCACTGCTGCGTAAGGGCTGGAGAAAGATCGGCCGGCGTAACTTCTTTTGATTTGCCTTCATATTTGGCGGCGAAATCAAAAAATTCGCTTTCCGGGATAATTTCCGTTACGGGCAGCACCAGCACTTCGCCATTGACGCGCAGCACCCCGTTGGAGAATTCGCGGCCGGGCATAAATGCTTCCACCATCACTTCATTGCTGTAGCGAAAGGCTTCGTCGATGGCTGGTTGCAAGGCTTCCACAGTTTTGACTTTACTGACGCCAAAACTTGAACCATTGTCATTGGGTTTTACAAAAAGAGGAAGGCCCAACCGGAGCAAACGCTCCATGTCCGCGGGTTCTCCTTTTCGCAGCAATTCGGAAGGCGCCATCGGTATCTGGTAGGGCGCAAGTTGCAGTTTTGTATTGTGCTTACTCATGGTGAGCGCACTCACATAGCCGTCGCAACAAGTGTACGGAACCCCCAGCATTTCGAGGTAGCCCTGCATTTTGCCGTCTTCGAGCGGGCTGCCGTGCAATGCGGCGAATGCAGCATCGAAGCGGATTTGCTCTCCACCCGGAAGCGTAAGGGAGAAATCGTTTTTATCAATAGGAATTCCGGAATCCAGGTCCTTCCAGTCGGATTGCTGGATGTCGATCAGGAAAGTGCGGTAGCGATCGGTAGGTAAGTTGTCGCGGACAACCTGACCGCTTTTGAGCGAGATGACCCGCTCAGCGGAGTCGCCCCCCGTAAGAATGGCAATATTTTTCATGTTAAAAAAGGAATCATTTTTCTTTGGGCAAAAGTAGCCAAAGTCGCCCAAAACGATTCACTTTCCGCGCTTCCTGCAAACCTTTTTGTCCCATGCCGCAATACAGGTCGATGCGCTTGGTCGTTTTGATCGCTCCGCCGCGGTCCTGGGCGAAAATGATTCTGTACGTATAACCTTTTAATTTGCCGGAGGCATCAATATTGGGCAGTTCGGCCAGCAGGGTGCTGCCGATGGGGATATACCGGGTGTCGACTGCAACGGAATAACCCGGACTCAGCGGAAAAAAGCCCGCTCCCAACACTTGTTCATCCACTTCTTTGAAAAAAACATAGGTTCCACCGGCGCCTTTCACGGATCCACCGAAGCCGAAGTGTTCCCGTTTCCCGTCCGGGAATTCAATCAGACAGGAGCCTTGTAATTGCGCATTGCGCAGTTCTTTCTGACTGGAAAGCCAGGCTAGTTCGAGGCCTTTGCCTGCCAGTGCGCCGGCTTCTATGGCTGCCGGACTGGGGATGCCCGATTCGGGGCGTTTCAGCATGGGGCAGGGAAATTCAGGCGTCTGAACGCGACTTGCCTTTATCAGGGGTGTGTAATAACCCGTTACCCGCACCTTATCTTTTTTCAGGTCGGTATTGATGCTGTAAAAATCAAAAGTGGTGAGCAGTACGTTCGGATCGAGCAATTGTATGCTTTGCAGTAATTCAACCGTACGGAGCATTTCACTTTTGGAAATACCCGAAGCGCCTTTGCTGGGCGTGTCGCGCCGGCGCAGGTAGTTGGCCTGCTCGTACATAGCCTGGAACATCATAGGTTCAAAAGCAAGGTATGGCACCGTATCAGGCCGGCCGGGGTGAAGTACGGAAGAAGAAAGTTTCCGTTTCTGGTGGGCGCCTTTTTTGGTGGTTTCCGGCTCCGGTTCGGGTATGGGCGCCGCTACTTCCGGCTTTGCCACATCGATGCTGCTGACGACCACACTTTCAGGTTTGGCTTTGAAAGGTATGAGTACTTTTTCCGGCTGATGGCGGTGCATCATCCAGATGGAAGTCAGACACGCCAGCAGTGGAAGCGCATCAAAAAGTAGAATTTTTTTTGTCAGCGACATAAAGGGGAGTTGCTTTCGCTTTGTCAAAAGTAGAAAGTTTGCCTGAAATGCCGCTCGTCTGTTGATAATTTTCTGCAATAGGTGTATAGACTCTTTTGTAAAACAGCCGACATTTTAAGCAGCCGTTTCACAGGATTCAAAGATTCGAATTTTGGAGTATATAATTGATTTCCAAAATCATACCATTAAATTCAGGCACGTTGGGCGCCTCAGAAAAACGCCATTTATACCTATTTAAATCAAGGTAAAATTAATTGGATGTGCTCGGCTATTTCCGAGCCTGCCGGGTGCAAAAACGCATGAATTCCAACTTGTCTGGCTGCCTCCACGTTGCTTTCGAGGTCGTCGAAAAACACAGATTCCCGTGCCTGGATTTCAGCATCGGCCAGCACATATTCATAAATATCGAGTTCCGGTTTGCGCAGCCGGATCAGATGCGAAAAATAAACGCCATCGAAATAGTGCATCTCATAGTCGTGAATATTGTGTTCCCGCACCATGTATTCGGCGATCCATTGTTCATGCAAAGCGTTGATATTGCTCAGCAGAAATACTTTGTATTGCTGCCGCAGGCGGAGCAGCAAATCGAAACGATGCCTGGGCATGCCGATAAAGATAGCGTTCCATGCCTGCACCACCTGTTCTTCGGAAAGCGCAACAGGTCCGGCCCACCGTATGGCTTCCACAAATTCCTGGGTGCTGAGGCCGCCTGTTTCATACAATTCAAAGATGCGAGCCTGAACGAGTTTAGCCCGGGCCTGTTCAAATTGATCACCCCAGAAAATCCGAAATGCACGTTCCGTAGCCGGCAGATCGAGGTCGAAGAGGACATTTCCAAAATCGAAAATAATGTTTTTGATGTGTTGCATGGCGGGGCAAAGTTGCGGATTCCAAACAAAATTTTATTCTAAAACTGTCCGGTTCCTATCGCCAACTGCGGATGATAGTAGTACCTTTGTCCTGCTTTAACCAAATTATTATCATTCAATTAAAAACGGGATACGGGAATGCCAGCGATGGCTTCTTCATTTCCTCCATTTGCAATATGGCGCGTGTCGAACTCGTAATGCCCAAAATGGGCGAAAGTATCATGGAAGCCACCATCCTGAAATGGCGCAAAAAAACAGGTGATCGCATCGACCTCGATGAAGCGGTGCTGGATATTGCTACGGACAAGGTCGACAGCGAAGTCCCGTCGCCGGTCGCCGGCATTTTGGTGGAAATTCTTTTCCAGGAAAATGATGTGGTGCCCATCAATAAAGTTATTGCAGTCATAGAAACGGATGCTGCCAATGCCCAGCCGGCTGCATCGCCGGCCGTAAGTCAGCCTGCGCCGTCCAATGGCAAAAGCGAAGCCACAGCCGTTCCTTTTGTACCGGCTTCCGAACCGGCCGTGTTGCAAGCGGCGGTTTCTACGGGCGCGTCCGGACGGTTCTATTCGCCGCTGGTGCGCACCATCGCAAAGGAAGAACGGATAAGCCAGCATGAACTCGACGCCATTCCGGGGTCGGGGCAGGACGGGCGTGTTACCAAAAAAGATATGCTGGCTTATGTGTCCGCCAGGCAGCAAGGTGGAAGTGTACAAACCGTTCCTACAGCTCCGCCGGCAGCAATTGCAGCGCCGCAAGCCCCTGCTCCGGCAGTCAGTATCAGCGGCAATGTAGAAATCGTGGAGATGGACCGCATGCGCAAACTCATAGCCGACCACATGGTGATGAGCAAACACACCAGCCCGCACGTCACCTCTTTTGTGGAAGTCGACGTGACGGATATGGTCAACTGGCGCAACCGCGCTAAAGAACAGTTTAAAAAACAGTACGGCGAGAACATCACCTTTACCCCCATTTTTATTGAAGCGATCGTTCGGGCGATCCGCGATTTTCCGATGATCAATGTTTCGGTAGATGGCACCCGGATCATTGTGAAAAAAGACATTAATATAGGTATGGCTGCGGCCCTGCCTTCCGGAAATCTTATTGTTCCGGTCATCAAAAATGCCGATTTGCTGAATTTGGTGGGCATCACCAAACAGGTAAATGACCTGGCCAGCCGGGCGCGTCAGAATCAACTCAAACCGGAAGAAATCCAGGGCGGTACGTTTACCCTAACCAATGTCGGCACCTTCGGCAATGTGATGGGCACACCTATTATCAACCAGCCGCAAGCGGCGATCATGGCCGCCGGGGCGATTCGTAAAAAACCTGCAGTACTGGAAACCGAATACGGAGATGTTATCGCGATCCGGCAGATGATGTTCCTTTCGATGTCATACGACCACCGTGTTGTCGACGGGATGCTGGGCGGTTCGTTCCTGCGCCGGGTGGCTGATTATTTGGAGCAGTTTGATGCGAACAGGCCTGTTTGAGTGTTTGATTTATAGTGTTTAGTTTATAGTGTTTAGTGTTTAGGGTGCTTTGCCCACGTCACCCACGGTAACTTGGGCAAAGCACCCTAAACACTAAACACTAAACACTTCAAATCTCCATTCTTTACCTGCAAAAAAATCAAGTAAAGCCGGCAGTGCATACCGAAGATTCCGTTCGGCTTTCAGGCTGTCGTGCAATACTACAATAGACCCCGGCTTGCTGTTCCGGGTAATATTATCGAGGCATTTTTGCGGTTCAATACTCCGGTCAAAGTCACCACTCAGCACATCCCACATAATAATTTGATAGTTTTTTTTCAGCGCTTTTGCCTGCTCGGAACGCAGTCGACCGTAGGGCGGGCGAAACAGATTTCCCGGCACCAAACCGGCGCATTGCCGTACGTTGTTCAGGTAAACGGCTGCATCCGTTTTCCAGCCGTTGAGGTGCTGGTGGGTATGGTTGCCGACAGCATGGCCTTCGCTCAGGATGCGCTGAAAAATATCCGGATGCCGCTGCACATTTTCACCCACACAAAAAAATGTTGCTTTGGCATGGTACTGTTTGAGCGTATCGAGTACCCAGGGCGTTACAACCGGGATAGGTCCGTCATCGAAAGTGAGGTACAAAACCCGCTCAGTGGTAGGGATGCGCCAGGTATATCCCGGCCAAAGGCGTTGAATAATAGCGGGTGTTTTTGCTAAATACATGAATAATGGTGTAAAGGTTTTGCCAATTAACGACACGAAGGTTCTGCAAAAGAAGAAAACTGTTACTTTTGCTGCAAGTTAATGCATAGCGCGACGGCTGTCAATTCGGTCGGCGCGCATTTTTTTCTCCCATGACGACGAATCTGAACGGCAAGGTAATGTGGCAACATCTTTGCGGTTCAGGTTTTTTATATTTTAATATACGATGTCTGTTCGCGTAAGATTTGCTCCATCACCCACAGGCGCACTGCATATCGGCGGTGTGCGTACTGCACTGTACAATTATCTTTTTGCCAAACAGCAAGGAGGCACTTTTATTCTGCGTATCGAAGATACCGACCAGACGCGCTACGTGCCGGGCGCGGAAGAATATATCATTGAAACCTTGAAATGGGTGGGCCTGCTGCCCGATGAAGGCGTCGGATTCGGCGGCGACAAAGGCCCGTACCGCCAGAGCGACCGCAAGGAGATATACGAGCGTTATGCGCATGAACTGGTACAGCGCGGGCATGCTTATTATGCTTTCGATACCCCCGAGGAATTGGATGTGCGCAGGCAGGGAGAAGAAAACTTTACATACAATCAATTGACACGCAGCGGGTTGTCAAACAGCCTGACCCTTTCGGCAGAAGAGGTGAAAAGCAGGCTCGATGCAGGAGCACCGTTTGTGATACGCCTGAAAGTAGACCCAGGCCGCGAGATACATATCCACGACCTGATCCGTGGCGATGTGGTTTTTCAGAGCAGCGAACTGGACGACAAGGTACTCCTCAAGGCAGACGGCATGCCCACCTACCACCTGGCTAACATCGTGGACGATCACCTGATGGAGATTACCCACGTTATTCGGGGTGAAGAATGGCTGCCAAGTACGGCACACCACGTTTTGTTGTATGAAGGTTTTGGCTGGACGGATACCATGCCGCGTTTTTCACACCTGCCTCTTATACTCAAACCAATCGGCAACGGCAAACTGAGCAAACGCGACGGCGCCAAATTTGGCATGCCCGTTTTCCCGCTGGAGTGGAAAGGCGCAACACCGGAAGACAGTTTTGATGGATTTCGCAACACAGGTTTCCTGCCGGAAGCGGTGATCAATTTCCTGGCCTTGCTGGGCTGGCACCCGGGTGGCGATCAGGAAATATTTACTCTGGATGAACTGATCCAGACTTTTTCGGTGGATCAGATCAGTAAAAGCGGCGCCCGTTTCGATTATGAAAAAGCCAAATGGTTCAATCAAAAATATATTCAGGCAGCCGATAACGCAGTTTTAGCCTCTTACATCCGCCCCCTGGCCAATAGCAAGGGTTATGCGGCAACGGATGCTTATCTTGAGCAAGTGGCGGCTCTCATGAAGGAACGGGTGACCTTTCTGCCTGATTTCGTCGAGACCGGGTATTATTTATTCGAACCGGTACGTGAATACGACAAAGAAACGTTTCAAAAGAAATGGACCCCATCTATTGCAGAAGTTTTTAATGAATTAAGCGGAATGGTGGCTACTTTTGAACCTTTTAACGGCCTTGCACTGGAAGAAGCGATCAAGCATTTCATCCACGAAAAAGGGCTTAAACCTGGAGATATGCTGCCGCTACTTCGTATCGCACTGGCCGGTACGATGAAGGGGCCTGCCGTATTTGATATGGCCGTGGCATTGGGGCGTGAAGAGACCTTGAGGCGTTTGCAGGCACTGACTACATTGGCTTAGAAAAGGTAAGATTATTGGGATATTGCGATATCTTTTTGATTACCAATAAATGGAGTGACAATATCCCAAGATCTCAATAACCCAATATTTTTTACATCTGAAAACAATCACGTAAACCATGTCCAGGCAGAAAAAAACGCCCCGAACACCTTCTGATACAGGAAAACCTGAAAAGCAGGACAAGGCTTTGAAGAACATTGAAATCAGGGTAAATGCACTGGGTCAGATTGAAAAGGATTTCAATATTGAAGACATCAATGCATTTTTGAATAAAAACGTACCAGACAAGAAGTTTGAAGAGTAGTATTTAATCCGAATAACCGAAAATATCCCTTGACACTTGGATTGGTTTTCCCAGACCGATCCGGTAAATGAACTCGTCCGTATGGCAAACCGGTTACGCAAAATTTTGCGGGCAATACCTTTTTTGTGTGGTATCTGTTTATGCCTTCTTCCCGCCCAACATCTGGTAGCCCAGAGTAATTATTTTAACGTCCCCCCCTTAGGACAGGTATCGCTTGCTGTGGGCGCCAATTGTACAGCCACTTTGCAGGGCAACCTGACGCCACCTGTAGTAACGTCCACTATCGGCGCCAATATCATAGTGTCCATGTTTGATCCGGCAGGATCGGGCTATCCTTTGAACGAGGTGTGGCCGGTAGGTACAGGAATTCCTGTTGTATGGTATGTAGAAGACGATCAGGGACACTCTTACAGTTTTAATTACCTGGTTGTGCAAACAGTGGATACAACGCCTCCGGTTTTCGACCTGTCGGGTGTAGCCAATCCGCTTTTTCTCAGTTCGGTGGTACAAGTGCTGCCACAGGCGCCGTTACCGGCTTCAGATAATTGTACGCTTAGCGGCAACCTGGTTCAAATATTTTCAGAAACAACCCGACCCGATACCTGCGATGCGGGAACCTTTACCCGCACCTGGCGTGTAACCGATCAATCTGGAAACAGCAGTGTTTTTACACAAACCATTCAGATTTCTCAGGATATGCTCCCGCCGATCATTGTGGCGCCTCTGGTTGCAAACGGTTCGGCTCCCTGCGAAGCGCTTCCCGGCGCTTATCAAAACTGGCTGGCATTGCAGACCCTCAACTTCAACGCTACCGACCCATCGGGCATTCGTTCACTTACCAATAATGCTCCCGCCATTTTCCCCCCGGGCTGCCCCGCGCCGGTGACCGTAACTTTTAAAGCAACGGATAATTGCGCACTGATCACCCTGCGCACGGTGAGTTTTTCGACTTCGGACACGGAAGCGCCGGTGGTGCTGACGCCGCCTCAGGATACGGTGGCCTATTGCGATACCAATGGCAGCCAGTTGAATAAACTGAACGAATGGATAGATACCTATGCCTATTCCCAACTCATCGATTCCTGTTCGGGCGTCATTTACCGGATGGAAATAAATGGCAATGCGGTCGATTCAGCGCAGGTAGTTGCAGCGTTTCTGGCATCATTTTCAAATGGTTGTGGGCCACAACTCATTGGAAGTCAAATGTATGATAAAGTCAGGGCGCTGGTGACTGTCGACTTTTTTGCCGAAGATGCCTGTGGCAACGAAACCTTTGCCGGCCAGGCTACTTTTGGCGCGATAGATACCTTGCCGCCGGTTATAACAGGAAACGACATTACTGAAGAATGCGGTTCTACCGCCAACGATAATGTGGCGTTGCAGACCTGGATCAATGCGCACGGGAATGCTACGGTAACAGACGAATGCTCGGAGACGAGCTGGGTAAACTTTTCCTTCCTGACTTCTACCGGGCAGTCCGGCAACGGCTTTTTTAACAATGGCCCTTACCCACAGGTACAGGCACACAACTGCAACTGGTGGGTGGACGTCACCTTCCGCGCTTTCGATGGTTGCGGCAACCTGGGCTTGAAAAAACTGCGTTTCCAAATTCAGGATAACACAGATCCCGTTATTGCCGGTTATCCGGATACCGTCACATTGGCCTGCCCCAATCCGGTACCCACCCTTTCCACGCAGTTTGTTTCGGACAACTGTGACACCAGCATGGTGATCGCCAATACGGTTGTGCGCTCCGACTCGCTTTGTGACGGCTCCTACACCATGACAGTCACCTGGTCGGCTACCGACGATTGCGGGAACGTGGGAACGGCTGTTCAAACGGTATTGGTGCGCGATACGATTGCGCCTGTTTTTACCCTTGTTCCTGCTGACAAAACGTTCCGCTGCGACACCTTTGTGTTGCCTCCGGTACCTGTGATGGGCATGAATATCAATGCGACGGACAATTGTAGCCCGGTGTTGAGCATCACCACGCAAACGAATTCAGGGCAAAACCCTGACCCGCAAAACTGCGGGCATTATGCTTACCAGATCAACCGGATTTTTACGGCAACGGATGAATGCGGCAACACGCGCACCGCTACCCAGGTGCTCACGATTGTAGACAATCTGGGGCCAGTTTTTTCCGGTTTTCTGGATACGACCGGCGTTTGCGATGTGGCGCCGGTATTACCCATCCCTACGGCAACAGATGCCTGTAGCGGACCGACGGCCACGCCCGATACGGTAAGCGTCGTCAATACGCCGGGCATTTGCCTGGATGCCTACACCCTTACGATTACCTGGGTTGCCAGCGATGTTTGTGGCAATACCAGCACTTTCGCGCAGAATATTGCCATTTTTGACACGGTACGGCCTGTGCTGACCAATATTCCGCCCAATATTACCGTATCCTGCGATGCAATACCCGCGCCGCCGGCCACCAATACTTTTAATGCCAGCGATAACTGTGACGTAGCGGTGGATATTGAACTGGTTGAAACGGAGCTGCGAAATCCAGATCTCAATAATTGTGACCACTGGACCAATTATATCGTTCGCCGGGAATGGACCGCTACGGACAACTGCGGCAATACCCAAAGATATACCCAGAATATCCTGGTTCAGGACAATACACCGCCAAATATTGTCCCGCCTGCAGCCATCATTGCAGCGAATGACCCGGGAGTGTGCGGCGCAGACATTACCATTCCCGCTCCTGTTTCCGTGTCCGATATTTGTACGTCCCTGCCGGTGGCTATCACCTTGCTGGATACAACACTTTTGGTGAATACATCAGGTGGTCCAAACAACAGCACCCCGGTAGATACCGTCGTTTTCCAATGGACCGCTCCTAATATTCCACCCGTTGCACCCGTAACAGGAAATGCAGCCCTGCGGATTTATCTGGACAATGCGGATTCGGAGCAACCCTCTGAAAGGTTTACCATTTTAGGAGAAAACAATACCGTGCTGGGTACGACCAATGTGGTTACGCCGGGCCAATGCGGTTCTGGATTTACTGATGTGAGTATTTCGGCAAACTTATTGAACAATTGGCTGGCAGACGGCATCCTTACTTTGCGGCTGGCGCCAAATGGTTCGGGTGCGAATGCTGCCAATGCTGTTTGCGCAGGCGGGCGTTCGAGGGCACAACTCAGTTACACCTATGCCAGTCAACAGGTGCCGATTACGGTGCAATTCAGCCTCAATGGCAATCCGCCAATGCCTTTCCCGGCTCCGGCGCCATTCTTTTTAGCGCCGGGACTGCACACCATCGTTTATACGGTGACGGACTGCGCGGGCAATGAGTCGACCGCTTCGACCACGGTTACAGTAAACGATCAGGAATTGCCGGTGGTGACGCCCCCGCCTACACAAACATTTTATGTGCTCCCGGGCGAATGCGAGGCGCAGGTGACTTTGCCGTTCCCGGAGATTTCCGACAACTGCGATGTCTCTGGCAGTCTCACCCAGGCTTCCGCTATTTTGCCCCTGCAATTTGTAAATGACCCGAACGCCGGACTCATTCCGGGGATGATTACCCTGAACCTTTCCGGGCTGATTCCCAACGCCGTGAGCGGAGGTGTGCTTACCATTCGCCACAAAGGAGACAATGATGAAACAGGCGAGTTTTTTACTGTTTTTGATGAAAATAATGTCAGTTTAGGCAATACGACCCTTGGTAACGTTCCCGGGAATTGTACCGAATTTCACGAAACGATCATACCGGTTTCCGCGACCCAAATCAATACCTGGGCTGCAAGCGGCAATACAAGCATCAAATTGGTGGCCAATGATGAAGCGGGCACTTTTTTCGAATTTATCGAACCTTGCGGACCATTATTGCCCGACCAAACGGACGGCATCAGCCGCGTACAGGTAGTGCTGGAATACAGTTTTGCGGTGGTTACCTACGAAATCCGGAACAGCAGCGACCAGTTGATTCAGACGGGCGGCCTGAACGGCAATGAAACCTCTCTGGTGCTTTCCCCGGATAACTATTCGGTAGACTACCTCACCAGCGATGTGTATGGCCTGGAAGGAGTGGCGACTTTTGCAGTACATGTGCTGGACACGATCAAACCGGTTGCTAATTGTAAATCCACCACCATTTATGTAAACCCATCGGGCGCTATCGGCTCTAATTATATTCTGCAACCGATGGAAATTGACACGGGCAGTACGGACAATTGCCCCGGCGGTCTGCAATTCCAATTGTCACAGAGTGTCTTCACCTGCGCCAATGCGGGGAACAATTACAATGTGACCCTGACGGTGACGGATAGTTCCGGCAATTCATCGGCCTGTACCACCATCGTCCGGGTAGAAACAACCCCTCCGGAGCCATCCTACCTCCCGGTATGCGAAGGCGGCACCTTGCAATTATTTGCCAACCCGCCGTCGGCGCCGCCCAATACGTTTACTTACATGTGGAATGGGCCTTTGTTCCTTTCAACACAACAGAACCCGACCAGGACGAATGCCCAGTTGCCTTTTGAAGGGCCTTACACGGTAAAAATTACGGGCCTGACCGGCTGTACCGCGACGGGCGTCGTAACTGTAGATTTGACCAACCTGCCCACACAACCTGTACTCCAGGCCAATACCAACATATGCGGCGGCGATGATATTCTATTGAGTACGCCTACTTATGGTGGTAGCAATGTTACCTATCAATGGTATTTGGGCGTGCCCGGCAACGCCGTATTGATGGGAACCACCGGACTGCCCAATTTTACGCTGTCGGAAGCAGATGCAGGGGACTATCAGTTTTATGTAAAAGTACTGGCAGACGGATGTACCTCCCTGAATTCCGAAGTATTGCCGGTAACAGTTGCAGTTCGCCCGGTAGCGCTACTGGATCAGGAAGTGATTAATGTATGTGAAGGCCAGCCGATTGTGCTGGGTACTTCTTCGCAGGGGACAGGCATGACATATTTGTGGAACGGGCCCAATAATTTTAATTATACCGTACAGTACCCTCCGGCTATTTTAAGCGCCACGCCGTTTGATGCAGGTACTTATTCGCTTATTGTCACCCAGAACGGATGTGCCTCCAAACCCGCCAATGCGGTGGTTATCGTACGGCCTAAACCCGCCAAGCCACAATTGAGCGGTTCCAACCAGGTATGCGAAGGAGCAACGGTGATCCTTCTGGCGAG
>JADLCC010000444.1 GCA_020847425.1 Saprospiraceae bacterium | reverse complement strand
ACTTGACTTTTAATCAAGGAGTCATGGGTTCGAGTCCCATCGAGATCACATTGAATATCAACGGCTTATGGAACTTTGGTTCTGTAAGCCGTTTTTTTGTTTGCATACAATTTGAGTGATTCGAAAATCCGCTTCCCTGCCAGGTTTAAATTCCGTTTATTTGTATCGGTCGATTCCATTGAGGAAAGGCTGGTGTCCATTTCCATTGCGCCACTACGCTTTTCATCCAATAATCCAATACATAGAACATGTTCAAAAACCGGTTTTTCTCGATGGCCCTCCTGCTGGCATTATCAAGCAGCATCTTCCTCCAGTTTACCACCCCGCCGCCCAGCGTCTTCGACGACTGCGGCCAATTGGTGCTGGTGCTCTGCCCCGACGACCACAGCGTGGAGGCCACTTTGGCGCGCTACGAACGCAAGGGGAAGGCGTGGAAGCAGGTAGGTGTTACACACCCCGTCAACCTCGGCATAAAAGGCCTCGCCTGGGGCAATGGGCTCCACAGCCGAAAACCCGGACTTCAAAAAAAAGAAGGCGATCAAAAGTCGCCCGCAGGCCTCTTTCGCTTCGGCACGGCATTCGGTTATGCGCCTGCCGGCGAAGTTTCGTTTCATTTGCCTTACTCCCCCATCACCGAAACCCAGATATGCGTAGAAGACAGCCGGTCGCAGTACTACAACCAGATCGTGGATGAAAAGCAGGTGTTGAAAGACTGGGATGCCCGGGAATCCATGCTGCGCAAAGATGAACAGTATAAATGGGGTATTTTTGTCAAACAAAACTTGCCGCCCCAAGCGGAAAGCGGCTCCTGCATTTTTTTTCACCTCTGGCGGAAACAAGGCTCCGGCACACTCGGCTGCACGGCCATGTCGGAAGAAAACCTGCTGGCATTGATGCGGTGGCTGGATCCGGCGCGGAAGCCGGTGCTGGTGCAGATGACCAGGGAGGGGTATGAGGGGTATAGGAGGAAGTTTGGATTGCCCTGAGCGGGGGGGGTGTAAACAACTAAGATGCCTTTTGATGGGTTCGGCTACGCCCCGCGTAGAGTGATGGAACACAGATGACACAGATTTTTACGGATTAAAACGGATTTTTTGTGGCCTGACGGCCATTTTTTTTGGTTTTTTACGGATTACCGTCTTGGCGGGGCGGATGGATACAGGGGCGTCAGAAATGAAATGGGAACCATAAAATACACGTAAATATTTGACTGTTTTATATGAGCAGTAGATTTACGGCCTGCCTAAGGCGGGGATAAAATTTATAAAAAATCAAAAACAAGTGGCCGTCAGGCCACAAAAAATCCGTTTTAATCCGTAAAAATCTGTGTCATCCGTGTCCCATCACTCCACTCAAATACTCAAAAAAATGACTGCGCTCATCATCGAAGATATGCCCCAGGCCGTTGCCGTACTCGAAGCAGACCTGGCGACCTATTGTCCCGAAGTACAGATCATCGGTATTGCCCATTCTGTGGTGAGCGCCGCAAAACTGCTGCGTCAACTGAAACCGGATGTGATTTTTCTGGATATCCTGCTGGGCGACGGCACCGGTTTCGACGTACTGGAGATTTTCCCGGGCCTCGATGCGCGCATCATTTTCGTGACGGCTTCCGATGAGTTTGCACTGCGTGCCTTTCGATATGCGGCGGTAGATTACTTATTGAAACCCATCGAGCCGGAACAGTTGATGGGGGCGGTGCAACGCGCAAAAAAACAACTGGCCGGTACCCGGGAAAGCCTCAGCGTATTGCAGGAAGCGATCAAACAGCCGGATGTGCTGCCTACACGCATTTCGCTGCATACGCAGGAACGCATTCTGGTGGTGGAAGTGGAGCAGATTGTGCGCTGCGAAGCCGATGGCAACAACACCCGTTTTTTTCTGACAACGGGCGAAAAAGTGTTCGTCACCCGCACCCTGAAACACTTCGAGCAGCTGCTGGAAGGCCACGGATTCGTGCGGGTACACCAGACGCACCTGGTCAATTTCCGCTACGTCCGGGGACTGGAGAAAAAAGAAGGCGGCTACCTGCTGCTCAAAAACGGGGAATTGATCGCGGTTTCGGTGCGGAAAAAGGCGGAAGTGATGGCGCTCCTGCAACGCTGACCATGCATCTGCCGAGAGCAATGAGGTGTCATCTGCGAGGTACGAGCAGGTGACATCTCATTGCGAAAATGATGACCTGTCGTTTCGAGATGTCACCTGCTCGTACCTCGCAGATGACACCTCTTCACTGGACTAACCACCCACCCGGCTTTCTTCCGCTTCAATACTCGTCTGGCGTTTCCGCGATTTCACATTGTCATTTCCAAAACGGTAACTCAGGCTGATGCTGCCGCGCCGGGTGTCATTGCGGCCGCCACCTAAGGACCTCAGCCCGTCATAATCGGAAATACCGTCCCAACCCGACTCATAAAAAAGGTCGCTGGCACTGAGCCGCACATTCAGCCGGTCTTTTAAAAACCTGCGTTGCAGCCCCAGATCGAGGCTCCAACTGGATTCATACACGAACACGCCGCCCCAAATGCCCGGGCCGGAGTAGTAACCGGAAATTTCAGCCTTCAAACCCAGTGGCAGGTCAAAAGTGTGTTGCTGGTAAATATTGTAGGTAAATGCCTGTAAATCAACAACTTTACCATCTCCATAGTCCGCCTGGTTGTCAATATGAGAAGCGCTGACGTTAAAATACGCGTTCCATTTTTTGAGGATTTGAACAGGCGCGCTGGCATTCACACTGTAAATGCTTTGGTTGGCCAGATTGGCCCAGGTAATAAATCCGGCGCGCGGGTCATCATCGGCCGGCGCAATCAGGCGGGTAATCTGGTCTTTGGTGCGACTGTACCCTGCTTTGAAATTGTAACGATTGGCGACCGTCAGGCCCAACTCGATATTATTGACGATCTCCGGCAGCAAATAAGGGTTACCTTTTTCGTAGGAAAGTTCGCTCATGCGATTGTTAAAAGGGTTCAGCACATTGTAATCGGGTCGGTTGATCCGGCGGCCCGCGCTGATCACAGCCGTGTATTTCGGCGACAACTGATACATGACGCTGACATTGGGGAACCAGCTCCAGTAATTTTGTACAACCGGCGCTTCCTCTAATTCCGGCCGGAACGTTGTCAGGTCGCCCGTCGCATCCGTTTTTTCAGTCCGCAGCCCGGCCGAGGCATTCAGTTTTTTGCCAAAAGGGCGGGAGTAATTTACATATGCCGCAAACACCCGTTCATCGTATTTAAACTTGTTGGAAAACGAGTCGTTCCGGGTGACCACGCCGTCCATCTCGTCAAAAAACAAAAAAGTATTGTCCGAAACAACCTGGCTCAATTTGGAGCCGAGGCTCATTTGGCCGCCCCAGATTTCCTCTTCATAATCAGCCTGTGCCGTGTAAATATCAATGTCGGTCGGCGTGTCGAATCGCGTGAGGACCTCCGTGAGCAACACCGATTCCGATGCATCATAATAGCGGTTGGGCTGAAAACGTTTGGTGTCGTTTTGGTAATTGCCGTAATCCAGATCGATATTGAAAGAGCGGCCTTTTGCATTGTCAAAACGGTAATTCAGGTTGTAGGTCTGGTGCATCCGCTGCAGATCGGCAAAATTGCCAGCAACCAGGATACTGTCGAACTGTGTGGGATTGGATTGTGGCGCCAGGGTGATCCTGTTGTATCCCGTTCTGTCCCAAAAATTCCTGCTGCCGCCGACCAAAAAGCCGAACGTCTGGTTTTTTGCGAGGAAAAAATCCGTACCCAGCCGGTAATTGTAGTTTCTAAACTGGTTGATGCTGTTGTTGATTTCATCCTGCACCATGCCGTTTAAATAACTGTAAAATTTCATGTCATTGAAACCTTTGCCATCCTCCGTGCCGAGTGTGCCGAAGGTATTGAACCGTTTGTTTCGGTAATTTCCGCTTCCGCTGACATTGGCGCGGTGGTAACGCCCCTGGCCGTAAGTGGCGTTCAGTGTGCCGTTTGCGCCCAGGTTTTTGTCCTTTTTCAAACGGATGTCGATAATGCCGGCATTGCCCTCGGCTTCGTATTTGGCGCCCGGATTGGAAATGATATCGAAGCGGTCGATCTGGTCGGCGGGCAGGTTTT
>JADLCC010000443.1 GCA_020847425.1 Saprospiraceae bacterium | reverse complement strand
GAAATACGAACCCAACAATGCTACCCTGTTGTTTTATATCGGCTCGGGATACCGCGATATGGGACAACCGGAGAAGTCGGGGGAATGGTTTGAGCGGGCGTATGCCATAGATCCTTCGCTGAGGAAGTAGGTGGTACCTACCTTACCTCCAAATACCCCTTCACCTTCCCCAGCCAAACCTTATCCGTAAACGCCACAATCTGCTCTATGTCCTCCACCGACCGGTACGGCCCGTGCTGTAGCCTGTAATTCACGATCAGCTCTGCCTGTTTTTTGGAAAAATACGGGTGTGCATCCAGTTCGGCCGCTGTAACGCTGTTCAGGTCAATTTTACGGATCTCCCGGTTTTCGAGCAACAGCAGCGGGCGAATAGCCTGGAACACACTGTCCGGCAGGTTGTACATCTGCGCCACCTGGTCGACAGACAAAAAACCGCCCAGTTTTTCGCGGTAACTGACCAGTTGCTGGGCGCGTTTTTCGCCGATACCCGGCAAAGTCATCCACATCGCGATATCGGCGCTGTTGATGTCCACCGGTTTTCTGGCGGGCCATTTCGGCGCCGCAGTAGCGCCTGACTGGTAGGCCCAAGGCTGAGGTGTGGCGGCCGATGCTCCAAAAACGAGGTAAGGCGCCAGGCGTGCAAAATCCTCTTCGTCGAGGTTATAGATTTTTTGAAAATCCTGCGCTTTCCTGAATTTTCCACCTTTCGAGCGGTAGTTGAGAATACTTTTGACCGTCCATGGCGGCAGGCCCAGGCGCTGCAAATCATTTTCCGTGGCCGTGTTCGGGTCGAAGTTGAATTGTTCCGTTTGCCGTTCCGCAAAACGTTTTTCCGGGGCATCCCGTTCCGAAGATTCCATTCGGATAAAAGGCAGCAGGCGTTCAAAATCTTCCGGTGGCAGGCCCCATATTTTTTTAAAATCCTCCGGTTTGCGGAACGAGCCGCCTTTGTCGCGGTATTTGCAGATCATGGCCGCCACTTTTTCAGTAAGACCCAGCCGGATAAAATCTTCGAGGGCGGCGGTATTGGGGTTAAAGAAAAAAAGTTGCGGTTCGGCAGCGTTTTTATCGTCGTTGATACTGTCCCGAAAAGCGCGAATTTCCTGTTGAAACAGTGAAAAATCCGTGCTCTTTGCCGGTTTCAATCGCCGGAAAATTTCCGGTGCGGCAAAGACGAGTATGCAGAGGAGCAGCAGTGCTAATGTCCCGTTGCGTTCTTTACGGGTGAAATGCAGGAATGAAAATAAACGTTGGCGCATAATGAAGTGTGTGTTTGTTACGATTAAAGGATGATGGTTGTTGAGAAATGTTGAGGGGTTGAGGGGGTTGAGATTGTTGAGGGCTGATAACTCAAAGCCTGGGTAACCAGCCTCAACAATCTCAACCCTCAACGACCTCAACATTTACGGTATCTCAAAAACCCAGGCGCCCTGGCTGCGCACATCGTGGTATGCCCAACCTGCGCTTTCACATTCTTTCCGCCAGCGCTCCGTTTGTCCCTGGCTGTTGGAGGCGTCAAAAACCACGATTTGAAAGGAGAAGTGTTCGCGGCATTGGGCGATCGTTACTTTCGGGTTTTTGCACAGGAGCAGGATATCGGTACGGAAAGGTTTTTTGCCGGCCGGCCGGGCCTGGGTAGCATGATCCAGCAAAACGATTTTTTTATCAAAAAACTGAACAAAAGACTTGTCTATCAACAAGTTGCCTGACAAAAAAGAAGTGTCGGCAGAGAAATGCAGGACCGTTTTTCGGGTCAGGGCGCCGGTAATTCTGTTGGCCTGTGCTGCAAATATTTCTTTTCGTGGAATGATGGTATCGGACAGTGTGAATACCTTTTCACCGTCCCAGAAATCGATCAGGCTTTGTTTATTCAGGTGATACACCACTATTTTTTGCTGCCGGCTTTTTGCCGAAAGGGTTGTGATCCTGTACGTACCCAGCAAGGTCATCAGGGCAATAAAACCCAGCAGGTATTGCGCTTTCCGGTACACCATCAGACTGCCGAGCAGCGCGATACAGACATACAATACCGCTGCAACCCAGCCGGCAATCCAGATGTTGGCGATGACGCTACCCGGCAGCAACTGGATAAAAAAGATGATTTTGTTCATCCCCCAAAGCATGTAGTACAAGGCCGTACCGAGCCAGTCCGTCAGGGTTTGTGAAAGGCTGTCCAGCACGACCAGCAACGCCCCGCCCCACAGGAAAATAGCCCCGCCGAGCACCACAATCCAGCCGGAAAGCCAGAAATAAACTGGAAACTGGTTGAAATAATACAAAGTCAGGGGCAACGTGCCCAACTGCGCGGCCATCCCCACCAGCAATACCTTCAGGCATTCATCGGCCCAGCGCGGCATGGGCGGGAACATTTTGTAAAATCGTGCATAAAAAAACACCATGCCCGCCACCGCAGCATAGGACAACTGGAAGCCGACATCGAACAAAAAATACGGGTTGTACAACAGCAACCCGAACGCCGAAGCCGGCAGCACATTCCAGGCAGGCGCATCGCGGCGAAAGGCTTTTCCGAGCATATACGTGCTGAACATGACAGAGGCGCGCAGCACGGAAGCCGTGGCGCCGGTCAAAAAAGTAAAACCCCAGATGGCCAGCAAAATCAGCAGGGTTTCCAGCAGTTTCCAGCGCCCTTTGAAACGAACGCGCGCCAGCAGGAACATCAACCCGACATACAGCAT
>JADLCC010000442.1 GCA_020847425.1 Saprospiraceae bacterium | reverse complement strand
TACCACCAAAACCTGGCAAATTGAGCCATTATGTAGCCTGAAATTCAGTATAACTTGTCGTTGGCGAGGACGCGCAACAGCGGCCGGGGCTATTGTTCTTCGGTTTTGCAGGGTAATAAAATTCTGGATGAGGCTTGTTTTACCCTTTGATTTTCACCCTTGTCTTTTGCCTTTTGCCTTTTGCCTTTCAGCAGTCAGTATATTTTCTTCTGAAAACCTTTGATTTCCTCCAATCTCTCTATATTTGCGCACTTTTTTGGGAAAGTACGAGAAACCTCCGTTTTTCGGTCATAAAGTGTAAAACCTTATTCGGTCAATTATTTACGAACGAAGTATGCAAAGCAAAGGCGTTGTTAGATTTTTCTTCATTGCGCTATCCGTAGTGTGTCTGTACCAGTTTGCGCTCGTCATCCCGACGAACAACATTGAGGACCAGGCCAAGCGCTATGCTGACCAGATGTCAGCCAGCGAGCCCAATGTGGGCTGGCGCACCCATTACAGCGAATTCCTGGACTCCCTCTCTACAGAGACGGTATTTTCTATTCCGCTGATCAAAAAATTCACCTATACTGATCTGAAAAAAAGTCAGTTGGCTATGGGCCTCGACTTGAAAGGCGGTATGAACGTACTGCTGCAGGTCGATTTGCGCGACTTCCTGAAGAATCTTGCCGGCAATACGCCCGACCCGATACTCCAAAAAGCGCTGGATAAAGCCACAGAACGTCAGAAAACGGAACAGGCGGATTATATCACACTGTTTGCACAGGCATGGCAGGAAGAAGGCGGCGGCAAGCCACTGGCTTCGCTGTTTGCCCGCAATGAAAGCCTGAAAGGCCAGGTCAATTTCGATTCTCCGAATGCCGACGTGGTGCGCACCCTGCGTACCCTCGCCAACAGCACCGTAGATGAGACGTTCAAACGCCTGAAACAGCGTATCGACAAACTGGGTGTAGTACAACCGAACGTCAGCCTCGACGCAGCACGTGACCTGATCCTGGTGGAATTGCCGGGTATCGACAACCCGGAACGCGCCCGTGAAATGTTGGTGCGTGCCGCCAAACTCGAATTCTGGGAGACCTACCGTATCAGCGACGATGGTATTTCACAGGGCTTTATCGGCGCCGATCAAAAGCTGAAGGCCATCCTTGCAGGCGACACCACCTTGTTGCAGCCGCAAATGGTGAAAGATACTGCTTATGTATTCCCGACTGGCGCAGACGGCCAACCGGATACGACCCAGCCGAAAGAAATGCGCGTAACCGAGCGTCCGCTCGACCCGACGCAACAGGCCGGCGGCCCGTTGTTGTCCGTGCTGACTGTTAACGGTCAGGGCGGCAGCGCACTGCTGGGTTATGCGGATAAAAACAAAATGCGCGTTATCAATGACTACCTGAGCCGTCCGGAAATTAAAACCTTGTTCCCTGCCGACCTGGAATTCCGCTGGAGCCAGAAACCTGTTGAAGACGAAGGTATTGAAGGCAATACGATGGTGGGCAAATTCGAGCTGTACGCTATCAAAAAAGTGCGCAATTCGGACCTTGCTCCGCTCGACGGATCGGTGGTGACCAGTGCAAGTGAGCAACCCGACCCTACTTCCGGTGAAGTAACCGTCAGCCTTGGCATGAACAACGAGGGTGCAAAAATCTGGGCCGACCTGACCAAAAAGGCTGCTGAAAACGGCAATCGTGAAATCGCAATCGTACTCGACGACGAGGTTGTAAGTGCACCGCGCGTTATCAATCCGATCACAGGCGGCAACTCATCCATTACCGGCAACTTTTCAGTAGATGAAGCAAAAGACCTTGCCAGCATTCTGCAAGTGGGTAAACTTCCCGCAGGCACCCGTATTGTTCAGGAAAGCCAGGTAGGACCTTCTCTGGGCGCCGATAATATCAATAAATCGCTGTTCACCATGGCTTTGTCCGTGTTGTTCCTCTGCGTATTTATGGTGGGCTACTACAATCGCGGCGGCTGGGTGAGCGTCATTGCCCTGCTGGCCAACATCTTCTTCCTGCTGGGAACGCTGGCCTCCATGGGTACTGTATTGACCCTGCCGGGTATCGCAGGTATCGTACTGACCCTTGCTTCCGCAGTGGATGCCAACGTTATCATTTATGAACGTATCCGGGAAGAAATCAGGGGTGGTTTGTCTGTAGGAAAGGCGGTAGAAGTTGGTTTCGGACGCGCACTCCCGGCTATCCTCGATGCGAACATTACTACCCTGCTCACGGCAGTGGTACTGATTTACTTTGGACTGGGCCCGATTAAAGGTTTCGGTACGGTACTGACCGTTGGTATATTGACTTCCCTTTTCACAGCAGTACTTGTAGGTCGCTACATTACCGAATGGTGGCTGGAACGTGGCAAAACGATCAGCTACAGCTACCCATGGTCAGAAAACTGGCTCGTAGGTTTCCATTACGACTGGATGGGCAAACGCAAATACGCATATGTATTCTCTATTGCAATCATTCTGGTAGGCGTCGCTTCTTTCTTCATGCGCGGCTTCGAACTGGGTGTCGACTTTAAAGGTGGTAATTCTTACAACGTAAAATTTGAGCAGCCCGTCGAAATCGAGCGACTGCGCGGTCCTTTGACGGAAGCATTTGGCGGCAACCCGATTATCAAAGCCGTTAATACGGACAATACCTACAACATCACGACTTCTTACCTCATCAATGAGCAAGGACCTGATGTTGCGGAACGCGTGATCACCAAAATGCATGAGGGGCTCACAAAAGCAGGAATAAGTACCGAACTGGCCAACTTTAAAAAGACGGACGGCTCCGGCACACATATTACGTCTTCCAGCCAGGTAGGTCCAACAGTCGCCGACGACATCCGGGACTCCTCTGTGAAAGCAGGTATTTGGGCATTGGTCTTTATCTTCCTGTACCTGCTGGTCCGTTTCCGCCGCTGGCAGTTCTCTATGGGCGCCGTACTTGCCTTGTTCCACGACGTGTTGATCCTGCTTACCTTCTTTACGTTGTTACATGGTCTTGTACCGTTCTCACTGGAAATTGACCAGGCCATCATTGCCTGCGTTCTGACGGTTATCGGTCTGTCTGTGAACGACACGGTTATCGTATTCGACCGTATTCGTGAATTTATTGACAAATATGCCGGTCGTCCGAAAGAAGAAGTACTGAACATGGCGATTAACACCACGCTGAGTCGTACCCTGATCACCTCGGGTACCATCGTGGTTGTTACCTTGTTGCTGTTGCTTTTTGGTGGTGGCGCTATTCGCGGTTTTGCATTCGGTATGTTTATCGGTATCCTGTTTGGTACCTATTCTTCCGTTTTCGTTGCATCGGCGTTAGTGGTAGACTTTACCAAAGAAGCGTCGCTTTCGGAAAGCAAAGCGTCCGCGCACAAAGCGGAGCCTGCTGCTGCCAAACCGGCAAAAGCAAAATAAGCAACCTGTATTTTTGTTATATTCAAAACCTCCTTTCGGATTTATCCGGAAGGAGGTTTTTTTATGGTGTAAATTAATATTGGACGTAGTACCTTCCGCTTTGTTTTTGGTTATTGGTTATTCGTTATTGGTTATTCGTGTGGTAACACTTGGCTTAATCAAATACGAATACAAAGAATAACCACACGAATAACGAATAACGAATAACGAATAACCAAAACAATGAATACCTTTCTTGCTGAATTCCTGGGTACAGCCCTTTTAATCCTGCTCGGCAACGGCGTGGTAGGCGGTGTGGTGCTCAAAGACACCAAAAACGAAAATTCAGGCTGGATCGTCATCACATTCGGGTGGGCATTAGCCGTCACCTTCGGTGTGTTTGCCGCAGGGCGCATCAGCGGCGCGCACCTCAATCCGGCGGTGACGCTGGCGCTGGCCGCTACCGGTCAATTCGCCTGGACAGATGTAGCCACTTACCTGACAGCCCAGATGCTGGGCGCCATGTTGGGTGCAACATTGGTCTGGCTGCAATACCTGCCGCACTGGGAACGCACAAGTGACCCGGCGAGCAAACTGGCCGTGTTTTGTACGGCGCCCGCAGTGCGCCACACGCCAGGCAACCTGATCAGTGAGTTTATCGGAACGTTTGTTTTGCTATTCGGTTTGTCGGCCCTGGGCGCCAACCGGTTTGCGGAAGGACTTAACCCCATCGCAGTTGGCGCACTGGTATTGTCCATCGGACTATCACTGGGTGGCACCACGGGGTATGCCATCAACCCTGCCCGCGACCTGGGTCCGCGCATCGCGCATGCCCTTTTGCCGATTCCGGGAAAAGGTAATTCCGACTGGGCCTATGCATGGATTCCGGTGGTCGCGCCGATATTGGGTGGTATTTGCGGCGCGGTGGTATACCGGGTACTACTGAGTTAAAAACTACTGTGCCAGGATATGCGCCATCCGCAACAAATCCTTATTTACCGTCTTGTTTTTGGTAATCGCCTCCTGGAAAGGTGTAAACGCCACATTGTTGTTGCGGATCCCGATCATGACCCCCGATTTGCCACTTAAAAGCGCTTCTACGGCATTGAAGCCTAGAATACTGGCGAGAACCCGGTCGAAAGAACTGGGCGAGCCGCCGCGCTGCAGGTGACCGATTACGCTGACTTTGATATCGTCGTAGAAATCGATCTTGCCTTCCACTTGTTTGGCGATGTCGTACACCGTTCCCATGTGGTTGCCTTCCGCCACGATCACGATACTGAAGAGTTTCGAGCGTTTGGCGCTGCGTTTGAGCAATTTCACCACATCCTCGATGGTCGATTCCTCTTCCGGGATCATGACCCCGCCTGCGCCGCCGGCAATGGCCGTGTGCAAAGCGATGAAACCAGAGTGCCTGCCCATAACCTCCACAAAAAACAAGCGGTTGTGCGAGTCGGCGGTATCGCGGATTTTATCGACCGCCTGTACAGCAGTATTAACGGCGGTATCAAAACCGACAGTAAAATCAGTGCCGTACAAATCATTGTCGATGGTGCCCGGAATGCCAATAACAGGGATATCCGGGTATTCTTTCATAAAATGCATGGCGCCGGTAAAGGTACCATTCCCGCCGATGGCTATCAGCGCGTCGATATCATTGTCAACCAGGTTTTCATACGCTTGTTTCCGCCCTTCAGCGCTCATAAAACGCTGACTGCGCGCCGTTTTCAAGACTGTACCTCCTCTGTGGATGATGTTGCTGACATCGGTTGTTTCCAAACGTTTGACATTGCCATCTATCATTCCTTCATAACCGCGCATGATACCGTAGATGTGCAGGTCGTTGTTAAAAGCATTGCGCACAATTGCCCGCACAGCAGCATTCATACCCGGTGCGTCACCACCGGAAGTGAATACAGCAATTCTTTTGATTTCTTTACTCATGTTTATAAAAAAGTCGCATTCGTTACAGAAGGACTCACTTTTTAGAGCGTGTTTCGTTTTTGGTGTTTCGTATTTTGTAAAAAATTGACAGTCAACCACATACTATACACTAAACACAAAAAACTGAACACTCCCGTATTTTCAATAATGGAGATCAATCGGTCGGATGCAGGTGATAATCAGCCAATTGATAAATCGGTTTTCGGATCACCGTGCCCAGTTTGAGGCGGCGATCATCCATACATTTGACCAGAATTTCCTGAAAATGGTAGGCAATCGAGCCCACAAAATGTACCGGAACGTATTGGTATCCATTGTATTTGCATGCCTGGCGATCTAAAAACTCGCCCAGACAACTGGCTACCATTTCGCGTACAAAAGGGTGTTGGAGGTTATCACCCAGAAAACGGGTAAAAGTTGCCAGATAAGCATTGGCCCCTTTTTCATAAATCCGGTCCTTGATTACGTCCATCCCTTCCGGATATGCTGCATCAAAGGCTGCGTTGAGGTCGGTTGGCAATTCCCGGTAAAACTTCGCGCGCAACAGCGCTTTGCCCAGGTGGGTGCCACTGCCTTCGTCGCCCAGCAGCCAGCCTAGAGAAGGCACATTGTCGAGTATTGTTTTACCATCGAAATAACAACTATTGGAGCCTGTTCCAAGAATGCAGCAGATACCGGCGCTGTGCCCGCAGGTAGCGCGCGCTGCAGCCAGCAGATCGTGCTCCACCTCTACTTTGGCGTTGGGAAAAACAGCCCGCAAGGCCACTGCGACGATTTCAGCGCGGTGTTCATCGTGTACACCCGTGCCGTAAAAAAACACCTCTTTTACATCATTGGTTCTCAATTTTGGGGCCAATTGTTCCTGTACAATTGTTTTAATTTCCTCCGTAGTATGGAAGAAAGGGCTGAAACCCACTGTGTTTTCCAATTGTTGATCGCGTCCGCCATGCAGCAGCAGCCAATCGCATTTTGTCGAACCGCAATCCGCTATTATTACCATAATGATGAATGATGAATGATAAATGATGGACTTTAAATGATGAATGATGAATGATGAGCGATGAATGCCAGACTCGAAGCCAAACATTCATCATTTATCGTTCATCATTCATCATTTATCGTTCATCTACTATTTGTAAAAAATACACGAATGGCGCAAAAATAGATTTTTCCCCAAATAGCGCGTGCATTCAGACAGAATGATGCTATTAATTATTTTAACGGCGTGTTCCCGAAGCGAATAATAAGGCGCGCAGCGTTGGCCAAGCATCCTTCGTTATTCAAAAAAACGATACGAAATATGTACCCATTTGTAATGCTTGGCCTCCTGTGGATTGCGGCACCCTTTGCTGCCTATTTCACTCAAAATCAAAACATTAGATTTCCAAAAGCGCTGCTGTACTGGAGTGCAGGCCTCACTGTCTGGTACTTTGTTATGGCCGCTTTGGGCTTTAAAGCCATTGGAGAAGAGGGAGATTACAATGGCTGGACGGTAGTTTGGTGGTTGCTAAACTTTTTTATTTTTCAGGCATTCCGATTGCCCAAAAGTACGGCCAGAAACATCTTGATTGCTCCCGGCCTTGTATTAGTCAGCATGGTTTGGCTGTGGTCAGCTGTTATTTTGTTCGCCAATTTATTTTTCGGGGATGAATTGAGGTGACCTGTGCGAGGTACAAGCAGGTGCTAAATCGCTGCAATTTGAGTCATCCCGAATTTTACTACCCTGCAAAATCGAAGCACAAGCGCCTGGGCCGCTGTTGCGCGTCCCCGCCAACAGCAAGTTATGTTGATTTCTGGCAAAATAAAGGATCAATTTGCCCGGCTTGGGTGCTTATTTGTCGTTGGCGGGGACGCACAACGACGGCCCAGGCGGCTCACATTACCCTTGATGAAGTGAAAACCTTGACCAATAGCATCAGTACAATAATTCGGGATGTCTCCTGTTACATCTCGGAAGTAAAATGAAAGTTGATTTTCGGGAAATTTTCCTGTGCGGTTTGCAGCACCCAGGCCGTTTCGGCTAAAAATACCGTATTCCCGTCGCTGTCTTTGGCAATATCCCGTTTGCGGCGGTCCAGGAATTCGGCCATCGCTTTCGGGTCGTCTGAAGTGACCCAGCAGGCTTTGTTCAGGTTGACGGGCTCGTAGCGGCATTTAGAGCCGTATTCGCTTTCCAGTCGGTGTTGGATCACCTCAAACTGCAGCTGACCCACGGTGCCGATGATACGCCGTCCGTCGCTTTGTCGCGTAAACATTTGCGCCACGCCCTCATCCATCAACTGGTCGAGGCCTTTGGCAAATTGTTTTTGTTTCATCGGATCGGCATTCTCCACATAGCGGAATTGTTCGGGTGAAAACGCCGGAATGCCTTTAAAATGAAGCACCTCGCCTTCGGTGAGGGTGTCGCCGATTTTAAAGTTGCCGGAATCGTACAGGCCGACCACATCGCCCGGATAGGCTTCTTCCAACAAGGTCTTTTTGGAAGCCATAAACATGGTGGGGTTGGGGAATTTCATATCGCGGCCCAGGCGCATGTGCCGGTAATTTTTGTTGCGCTCGAATTTGCCGGAACAAATCCGCAAAAACGCAATGCGGTCGCGGTGCCGCGGGTCCATATTGGCAAAAATCTTGAACACAAAACCGCTGAATTTCTCTTCTTCGGGACGCACCAGGCGCTCTTCGGTGTAGCGCGGCAGAGGCGTCGGGGCGATTTCCACAAAACAATCCAGCATTTCTTTTACGCCGAAGTTATTGACCGCCGAGCCGAAAAAGATGGGGCAGATTTTGCCGGACAGGTAGTCTTCTTTTTTGAATTCGGGGTAAACGGTTTCCACCACTTCTACTTCGCTGCGCAGTTCGCGGGCTGCGCTTTCACCGATGTGTTTTTCCAGGTCGGGGCTGGCCAGGTCTTCAAAAACGATAATGGCTTCGTCTTCCTGTTTGCTGTGCGGATTGAACAACACGAGTTTTTTCTCGTACAGGTTGTACACGCCTTTGAAGCGCTGCCCCATGCCGATGGGCCAGGAAAGCGGCCGCACTTTTACGTCCAGTTTTAGTTCAATTTCGTCGAGCAGGTCGAATGCATCCTTGCCCTCGCGGTCCATTTTATTGACAAAAAAGATGATGGGCGTGGCCCGCATCCGGCAGACTTTTGTGAGTTTTTCAGTCTGTTTTTCCACACCGTTGGCTACGTCGACCACTACGATGGCGGAGTCGACCGCCGTGAGGGTGCGGTATGTATCTTCCGCAAAGTCCTCGTGACCTGGCGTATCTAAAATATTGATTTGCAGGTCTCTGTATTCAAAACCCATCACCGAGGTGCTCACCGAAATACCACGCTGGCGCTCGATTTCCATAAAGTCGGAAACCGTACTTTTTTTAATTTTGTTGCTTTTAACGGCGCCGGCTGTCTGGATAGCGCCACCGAAAAGCAGGAGTTTCTCCGTCAGGGTCGTTTTACCTGCGTCGGGGTGCGCTACGATGGCAAATGTGCGGCGGCGGTGTAATTCGGTAATATAATTGGACATTCTTTTTTGTTGAGTGTTGAGCGATTGAGTTTGTTGAGTTGTGGCATTTGTACCGGCTCTTCAAACCAGGAACCGCCCTGCATTGGCAATTTTTGTAAATTTGAGGCACAAAACGGGCGCAAAGGTACAGATTTGACTGCATTTTTTTGGACAAACTCTGAATTTATGAAACAACTCACCCTTTATTTTTCGCTAGCGTACTTCATTTCCTGGCTGATCTGGCTGCCGTTATACGGTCATATTTTTGGCATAAGCAATTTGCCGGTTCTTCCCTTCAACCACGCATTGGGTGGGCTGGGGCCGATGATTGCTGCGTTTATTAGCACCTTTGTTTTTGAGAAAAAAGAAGGTTTGATGCGCCTGGTCCGGCGACTGATTTTACCCCGGCCTTTGCTGTACGTGCTGATTGCTTTGTTAAGCCCTTTTTTGCTCGTAGTTACAGCCGTAATAATCAACGCTGTAGTCAACCATACCGCAGCGGATTTTTCCGGACTCTTGCGCGTTCGTGAATTTCCGGCGTTCAACCTGCTCACATTTTTCGGCTATAACCTGCTGTTTTTCGGATTTGGAGAGGAAGTGGGTTGGCGTGGCTTTGCTTTACCGCGTTTTCAGAACAAATTAAATGCGCTGAGCGCAGGCATCCTGCTCACCGTATTCTGGGCTATCTGGCACTGGCCGCTGTTTTTTTACCGCCCGGGTTATACTTCCATGGATATTGCCGGTATCGTCGGCTGGCTCTTGAGTTTGTTGACCGGGAGCATTTTATTGTCCTGGCTCTACAATTCTTCCAGGGGCAGCATTTTGGCCTGCGCGATTTTTCATGCTACCATCGACATTGCATTTACTGCCGATATTGCCGACAAAAACGTGGTCGGCATTACCGGTTTCCTGATCACCGTGTGGGGCATTCTGATTGTGGTAATTTTTAAGTGGAACAACTTGTCGAGGCAGGAACGATACCGTGAGTGGTGAATCGTGAGTCGTGAGTGGTGAATCGTGAGTGGTGGGTCGCGAGTGAATTTTGCTCTGAATTATTACCTTGTCGCTCTTTATTCACAACTCACGATTCACAACTCACGACTCACGATTCACGTCATGGTTTTTCTGTTAAAAATCGCCTATTACGCCTCAATCAGCATCAGTTCACTCATAGCAATCTTTTACCTGGGCGCTACCCTGCTCGGTTTGATCGAGACCGTTTCACCTGCAAAAACGAAAGAGGATACTATTATGCTTGTCGCTTGTTGCACAGCACTGGGCATATTGTACAAAGCCTACCAGTTGGGCCATATACAGGGCAACTGGGGTTCCGGTCTGACTTTTGTATTCGTCGCCATACTGGCTTTTGTCGTGATTTTTGTAGGCGGGATGTTTATGTTCGGGACCATTCGCTGGCAGTAAACGCCGCAGGAAAGTGACGCACTACATTGCTCCGCTACTTTTTTGTTGTCTACCTTTGTCCCCGTTTTTCAGATAAGAAAAAGTGGATTTGAACGAGCATGTTATTAATTTACTGATCACCAATGCTTTCTCAACTTTCAACATCCTCAACCTCTCAACTTTTACTATAACACCCAATTATTGCACCGACAAGTGGACATCAAAAAAATACCATCGCCCTGTTTCGTACTCGACGAAGCCCGGCTACGACAGAACTTAAGCCTCATTCAAAGGGTTCAAAAGGAAGCCGGTGTACAGATTATTCTGGCTTTCAAAGGATTCGCCATGTGGAGCGCTTTCCCGATCGTACGCGAATACGTAAACGGCGCTACGGCCTCTTCACTCCATGAAGCGCGGCTTTGTTTTGAAGAAATGAAGACCAAAGCGCATACTTACGCTGTGGCATACACGCCCCGTGAATTCGGGAAAATACTCGGCTATTCCAGCCATGTCACGTTCAATTCCATTGGTCAGTACCGCCGTTTCCGCAAAAAACTGGAAGCCTGGCCCGAACGCGTCAGCCCCGGCATCCGTGTCAACCCGGGCTGGTCGCCGGTGGGCACTGCGCTGTACAATCCCGCTTCGCCGGGTTCCCGCCTGGGCGAGCCGCTCGAAAATTTTAAAGGAAAACTACCCGACGGCATCGAGGGCCTGCATTTTCATACGCTTTGTGAAAGCAGCAGTTTCGACCTGGAACAAACGCTGGAGCACTTTGAGCGGCAATTCGGCGCATTCCTGCCCCAACTCCAATGGGTCAACTTCGGCGGCGGCCACCTGATGACCAAAAAAGGATACGATGTGGAGCACCTGATCAGCGTACTGAAGGCGTTCAAAAAGCGGCATCCGCACCTGCATGTCCTGCTCGAACCTGGCAGCGCATTCGCCTGGGACACCGGCGTGCTGGTCGCTACAGTGCTCGATATTGTGAACAATAAAAAGGTGAAAACGGCCATCCTCGACGTATCGTTTACGGCGCATATGCCCGATACGCTCGAAATGCCCTACCGGCCGCGCGTGCAGGACGCTTCGGAAGAACCCGTACCGGGGCAGCCGCAGTACCGCCTGGGCGGAGGAAGTTGCCTGAGCGGCGATTTCCTGGAAGCCTACTCTTTTGACAAACCCTTGAAAATCGGGCAAAAAATCGTGTTCGAGGACATGATCCACTACACGATGGTAAAAACCAGCACTTTTAATGGCGTAACCCATCCCTCCATCGCCATCTGGCATGCAGACGGGACGCTGGATGTGGTGCGCCGTTTCGGGTACAATGATTACAAACGGAGGTTGTCCTGCTGAGTAGGCTGTCTCACAACTCAATGACCAAGTTTCAATGACTTCTGAGACAGCCTCTTCAAATCCTCAAATACACAGCAGGCTTATCGGGTAAAAATATAATACATCAGTACCATCAACAGTAATGTAGCCACCGCTACTGCCATGAGGAACTTGCGC
>JADLCC010000441.1 GCA_020847425.1 Saprospiraceae bacterium | reverse complement strand
GGAGCAACGTTTTATCTTTCAATAATAGTTCAATTTTTTCCACGTATTCCACTTCATCATTCGGCGAACACTTGAATCCGTTGACGCCCTGCTCCACAAAATCACGTGAGCCGCCGCCGTCGGCCAGCACGCAGGGCAGACCGGAAGCCATAGCTTCCAGCACCACATTGCCGTAAGATTCCGAAATGGATGGGAACAGGAAAATATCGGCCGAAGCATAGAGTTCCGACAGCGTTTCGTGATCGACCGTGCCTAAAAAAACAGCGCCGGGCATCCGGCTTTCGCAGGCTTTGCGGGCCACTCCGTCGCCCGCCACCACGAAATTGCAGGGTACCTGAAGGCTTCGACAGCGTTCGTACACACGGATCAGGGTTTCCAGGTTTTTTTCCCAGACCAGCCGACTGGCAAACAGGACCGTCGGCAGTTCATTTCCCGTCAGACGCCGCATCAGCGCGGGGTTTCTTTTTTGGGGAGAAAAAAGGCTTGTATCCATACCTCTTTTCCATATTTTCATACGTTTATCTTCTATGCCTATGGCTTTCAATTCCGCCATGATACCTTCTGCCGGCACATACACCAGGTCGCAGCGGTTGTAAAAGTTTTTTTGGCTGGCGGCTACTTTTGAAGTCACATAGGGAATCAAAAATGGCAGGCTTTTGAAGTAATAGTCGATGTAGGATATGAAGTGGGTATGGTAAATGGACAACACAGGCAAGTGATGGCTACTGGCGTATTTCAACGCGTATTGTCCTAATAATGAGGGCGTTGCGATATGCACCACATCGGGTGCAAAAGCGTCGAGCCGGGTCTTTAGTCTGCGTTTTGCCAATTGCGGCACCGCCATTTTGTAGGTTGTGTTTTTCGGCAAAGTGACTGTAGGGAGGCTCAGGCATTCAAAACCGTATAGTTCATCGGGACCAACACCGCAGATGAACAGGAACTCAAATTGCCCCGTCGGAATACGTTGTATCAACTGGAACATGGTGCGGGAAGCACCATCAAAATCCGGGATGAGTATTTCGGCAAAAAAAGCAACTTTTATCATGAGTTGTTGAGATCGCCTGCTGCGCAGGCTTGTTGAGCATGTTGAGGGGTTGAGTGCGGCAAAAGTACTATGCCTTCGGCTTTGGATTTTTTTATTTACCACATAGACACATAGAATTTACACACAGGACATATAGACTCATCCCAAATGTATGCAATGATTCTATTGGCCACGGTTTTCATTTCATCAGGGATAAAGTGAGCCGCCCCGGCCGTCGTTGCGCGTCCCCGCCAACGACAAATGACCACCCAACCCAGGTAAAACAAGCCCTTATTTTGCCTGAAATTCAACATAATCTGCTGTTGGCGGAGACGCGCAACAGCGGCTGAGCGCCCGTGCTTCGATTATACAGCGTAAAAAAATTAGGGAAACTCATGTCTGTGGCAAAAGTTAATCTACGTCTATGTGTCCTATGTGTAAACTCTACTGGGCCATATGTGGTAAAAACAAAAAAATCCCGAATTTTTCAAAACTGAAAAACCCGGGATCATCGCATGAAAGTAGTTATCTGTTATTGGTTATCAGTGTTGATACGCAAGCATTTGTATAAAAATAACTCAACCTGATTTTAACCTGGTAGGAAGTGTTCAAACAACTGCGCCAGAAACACTACAACTGATTGACTATAAGTTATTTGGAAAATAAAATTCACAGTTTTTTTGAATATTCCCACCTGGTACTAAGAATCTTATTGTCACACTTATTTTCAATGCCTGAGCATGCACCCCTCTCACTTCTCACTTCTCACTTCTCACTTCTAATACCCCATATCTCCCCCATTTTGCGCGCCGTTATCTCCCGGTTTGCGCTGCTGTTGTTTTTTGAACAGCGAAAAATCGGGTTTCCCGAAACGCATAGACAGGCCCAGTGAGATGTACCGGCTTTCGCGGCGGCGCTGGACACTCTGGGTGAAATACTCGGTTTCCGTGTAATAACCCATTCTTTTGGTATTGAAAATATCGCTAACGGTCAGCGACAGGCTCGCCATAGGGCCCAGTTCACGGCGAATGGCGAAATCGGCAAAATAGTTGTCCCGGTCTTTGCCCTGCGGCAGCACGCGCGGACTCTGATACATACCACTTACCTGCACGTTCCAGGATTTGGCAAATTTGTAATCCAGGTTCAATTTACCCATCCAGTTCCAGCCTTCATTGCCAAGTGCGGCGGCGTTGATTTTCTGGTAAAACATATTGACATTGGTAGTAGCGTCCAGTCCTTTGAGCAGGGTGTATTTCAACGTATTTTCAAGGCCGGCCGCTTTAGAGGACGTCCCGTTGGTAAAAGTGGTTAACAGCGCCGTCGTGCCGTCATTGGCAGGCAGCGTGATTTCAGTAATGGGCTGCTCGGTATATTTTCCGTAAAGGGAAGTGAGCCAGGAACCGCGTCCGAAGGTTTTGGAATAATTCCATTCGGCAGTATTGACGAATTCGGGTTGCAGGTTGGGATTACCGCTGCGGTAAGTCTGGTTATCCATGATCATCACAAATGGCATGATCTGGAAAAAGTTCGGGCGGTTTAGTTTGCGGCTGAAATTGACCTGCATTTCGCTGGATTCCGAGATTTTTTTGCTCAGGTACAGCGCAGGGAAAAAGGCCTTTTGCAGGTTGCTGAACCCGCTGGGATAACTGTAATTGAAGGTGCTGTCCGAACCTTCTTCCCGGCCATTAAACCAGGAATGTTCAAAACGCAATCCGGTCTGGTATCGCCATGCATCATTGATTTTACCGGCGTAGTTCACGTAGGCGGCGCTCACCCGGTCGT
>JADLCC010000440.1 GCA_020847425.1 Saprospiraceae bacterium | reverse complement strand
TTTTTAATAAGGAAATCAACTATGCCACCGTCAATGTGCGGAAAAAACGCAATGCCGGCCAACCTTTCCAGGAGCAGGTGACCATCGACCGCGATTACCTGAAACAAAAAGGCGTGAAAGCCACCGTGACCTACGCCCGCGGTACCGACAAAAACTCCGACGTGTACGATTACAAGGTACAGTGGAGTACCCGGGGCGGAAATGTTTTCCCTGCCAATCCGCAATGGGTGAAAGGCGACTGGCAAGGCGTCACCCTGACCGCGCCGATTGCGCCCCGCAGCATCCAGTTTGAAGCCAACCTGGAAGAACTCAAAGAAATGGGATTCACCCGCGCTACCCTGCAATTGCGGTATTTCAAGTTTGGAAAAGAAGTGGAAACCAATATTCCGCTCACGGTTTCCAAAGGAGAGGCATTAATAGAGCAAACCATATTTACGGACAAGGACACACGCGGTTATGCCTACCGGGTGATCATGCACCACAAGGAAAAAGGGAAAATCGCCCTCGACTGGCAGAGCAAATCCGATGACGACTATGTGTATGTCACTATTCCGAAAGGGATAAAAGACAACGACGCGGACATCTGGGCAAAAGTGAAAAAAGCGGCGGGAGAAATCGTCGAACCCGCTGCCGACGGTACCGTAAAAATGGAACAGCAGATTCTGGATAAATTCCTCAGCGTGATCAAAATATTTACGGAAGACGGAAACTAAGTCTTCTATGCTTGGACAACACTCATTCACCACTGAAAAATACCTTCCATTCACCATGAAAATACGAAATGTCATTCAACTGATGCTTTTCCTGGCAAGCCTCCTGGCTTCCGCATCTTTATCCGCCCAGCAGATTATCCTGGACAGCCCGGTGAAAGCCGGCCCGCTCACGCTGTTCCCGGATATGGAAGACCCCACAGCCTACTACTACCTTTCCGACAAGCCGCACATTGCTATTGGAGAAAACGGCAAACCCAAGTTTTCCTTCCTGCGTTTTGTGGAAAATGCCAAAACCGGCGGCGCAGCCAGCGGTTCCAAATCCGAAGGAGAAGGTGGCGGTATCGTGCACGCCCTGATCGAACTGGGTGTGACCCCCGAACAACGCTCCCAGGCCGAGCAGGAACTTAAACGTGTCAATGGCAGCGGCAGAATTGTGGGGCCGATTGTGTACACCGGCGGCACCATCGCGCTCATTTCGAGCATCGCGCAGCCCAATGGCGAATACGCAAAAACCGTACTGGGGCTTGGTAAAGCGCCCATTCTTGATGGTCAGCAGGCAGCGGTATCCGTGATGCTCACCAAAAAAGGGGCAAAAATTTTGCGCGAGTCGTTCAATACGCCCACGCCGGATATGAGTATTTCTTTTGAAATGACCATCAGCGGTTTCCGCAAACCGAAAAAAGCCATCATCGAAGCCAATTTTGAGTCCATTTACGAGCACAAAGCCTTCCAGGCTGCCGTGGCTGCGCCCATCCTGCAGGCGGAAATCAATGTGGCTTTCGACGACCTGGTGAAATCCGGCGCCATCAAAGTCATCAACAAAGGCGCCGACGAGCAAATGGAAGCCCTCATCACCGATGCCTACAACAAGCTCACCCGCATGATGTTTGAAGCCACCGGCGGCACCGGCACACCCAGCCTCGACCAGCTCAGCAGCCTCAACGGCGGGCGCCCCAGTATGCTCGACCGCGCCACCACCATGCTCAATGCCAGCCGCACGGAAGCCCGCGCCGACAATGCTGCCATCCGCGCTGAAAACCGCGCCGCAGCCACGACCAGCAACAGCGCCGCCGACCCGGAAGTCGCGCCCGCGCCTGCGACAGCCACCGCCACAACTACCGATGCGCCGGCCACTGTCGGCACTGAAGTAGCGCCCCGGCCGGTCAGCAGTACGCCCCGCCCGCCGCGAACGGCTCCTACTGCCGCCGCCCGGGAAAGTAACCGCGCCAATCCGGCGCCTGCTCAAAATACCACCCCTCAACGACAGGAACAGGCCCTGCCCTCGGTTGCTATCGCTATGTCCTTCGAAATGCGGCGTGTACGCCAGAGCGGCACTTACCGGATCGACCTGGAAAAATGGTCGAAAGACAATCTCACCATGCGCTTCGATGAAAATTTCGGGCAGATTAAATGCGCCGAATGTTTCCGCGACATCAACCTGGACGACCCGCTTTACCGCCAGCGCGAGGTCACAACCTTCCTCGATGGTTTTGATTCTCAGGACTTTGGGAAATACATCAACTTCGTTAGCGTGCTGCTGAAGAAAAAACACGAAGGCGGCGATATTACGGAAGACGAACTTCGTATCGACAAAAACAACTTCAATGCCGAAGGCAACAACTTCGCCCTGGTGTATGGCTGGAAAAACGACAACAATTCCAAAAAGTGGTCAGAGTACGAATACAAAACTGTCTGGAATTTCTTCGGCGGCGGCCTGGTCGAATCGGCCTGGCAGAAAGCCAACATCAATACCATTCCGCTCGCCGCGCCATTTGTGCGCAACGAAGTACTGATCGAAAGCGATCCCGACGTGATGCGCGGACGAAACATCCGTTCCGCAGAGGTCAAGTTTTTTTACAAAATAGCTGATAAAGAGCAAACCAAACAGGTGCGCCTCAATATGAAGCAAGACCAATTCTCGTCCTCTGCCGACATCTACGTGCCGCGCAACAACACTGCATTCGACTATGAAGTGACCTGGTTTGCCGCCGACGGCTCCTCCAAAAACTCCGGTAGGCTGAAAAGCACGAATACGGTGATTTACATCGACAATATTCCGCAGTAAATGGTATGCGCATGACGCAGATTCCATTTGCTACGAAGCCAATAATTCAAAAAAATCCAATCCACCATGAAGAAAATATTTTTCCTGTTTTTAACCGTCCTTGTAAGCGTTCAGGCCCTGCATGCACAAGGCTCCATGCGCGACAAACTGCGCGATAAACTGCGCATCTTCTACGTTGTTAATGCCAACCTGCCTTCCTCGGCCGCCGGCAACGTCGTTCAACTCAACACAACGGAGATTCACGGCGGAATCTGTAACGGTGCCATGTTCAGCAATGCCAACACGGTCGGTTTCGTCCTGCTCGTCAAAGGACTGCTTTGCGACGGAGCCAATGGCGGCGATGCTAACATGCAAGCCTGGGCAGGCCGCATCATCAGCATCCGCAACGATATCGTCAATGTTTACCTCGTTGACGACATCACCAACCCGATCACCAACTGGACCGTGGCCGACGCCAACTACGGTTCCTGCCAGCAGGCTACTTCCAACTGGGCATGGCCATGCGCATTCAACTATGCTTCCAATCCTTCGACGGATCCCTCCGCGCCTACGGTGCGCGGGTTCGCCGGACAACTCTGCATCGGCGCCTACTACTGCGCCCGCTACGGCGTTCGCGGCGCCCGCACCAGCGCGCTCACCAGCGAAAAAAAAGCCACCTTCCTGCACGAACTCACGCACACGCAGGATAACTCCAGCGGCCGCGAACACCTGTTCTGGATCGGACCGACCTGGTACGGATATGGCGCTGACGGCACGCACTACTGGACGGAAATTTTTCCCAACTACGCCCGCGCTTACCAGGAAGCTCTGGCCAACATGCCCGCAATCGGTTATGACCACGGCTTCCGCACCATGGCCTACGACATTTTTAAACAACAAGGCCATTTTCTGATTGAACTGCCGCCTAACCCGGCAGGCACGGGTGAAATCTGGTTTGTCAATGAACTGCGCTCGAAAGGCGTGCGCGAGGTGCGCACCATCCCTGTCGGCACGTCTACTTACTATGAATTCCGCTACCAGGACCTGCCTCCGAAATACATCGTGCAAAATGAGTGCGTGCTCGGGATGATCCTCTATCAGTGTCGCCTGCATATGGACCGCGACCCATTCTGGGCGGCCATCAATTCGGGCAACGGACAGTTGTTCCGGGTATCTTCCTGGCCGGTAGCCATTATGTTCCGCGAGCTCTGCCGTTCGGGCCTCACACCCGGTCGCTCCGAAAGCACGCTGTTGACCTCCGTTGCAGGGGGCAACGAAAAGCACCTTTTCCCGCTGGCACTGGCCGACTATTTTACCAATTTCAGGTCGACGACCAAGGCCCAGTTCGGCGATATTTTCGAGAACGGCAGCATCCTGCAAAACTACATCGACGCATACTGGATAAACCGCGAAACGGTAAGAACCGCTGCCGGTACTACGCGTGATGAGGCCTCGCTGACACGTATCAAAAGGGCCCTGAATTTTTAAAGGCCGTTTCAAAAAAACGGGAGTGTTCAAATATAAGGACAACAAACTTGATTTGAGCACTCCCTAAAAAAACGCAGAGCAATGAAAATCAAGCATTTAGTATTTGTTTTCCTGGTGTTGGGCGCTTGCAGTGCCGGCGCACAACCCATCTTTATCGACCAGCCTATTCAGGCGGGCGACCTCATTGTTTTTCCGCATATCTCGGACAGCACCAAGTATTATTACCTGCCCAATAAAATTGCGTTGGGTAGCGATCCCAAGAATGGCGGCCCGCAGTTTTCTTTCATTCGCTGGGTACAAAACGTCAAATCCGATGAAGAAAACCCCAATCGGCGCGAAGGCGAAGGCGGCGGTATCATTCATGCTTTGGTCGAACTCAAAGTCACAGAAGCCCAGATCAAAAGGGCGGAAGGAGAACTCAAAGCCAAAGTAAAAAAGCAAAGTGCTACGATTATCGGACCTGTTATCTTTAAAGACGGCAAGTTCACGTTGGTCTCCTCTGTCATGGACGAAAATGGCGAGATGGCCAAAAAAGTACTCGGTCTGGGCAAAGCGCCCATATTTGTTGGCAATAAAGCGGCGGTTTCCATTACGTTGACCAAACTGGGCGCTAAAATCCTGTGGGAATCCTGTCAGACGCCTACACCCGACCTCAGTTTTTCATTTCAAATGGACATGAGTGGTTACCGGTCTCCTATCCAGGCCAAAATTGAAGTGAACTGGGATAAAATGTATTCGCATGAAGGATGGAACCTCGGCGTGGGCGTCAACACCGGCTATGTCGGTCTGGGCCTCGACATCAAGTCCTCTTTCGACAAACTCCGCGAAGAAGGCGCCATTAAAGTGACCAATTTTGGCGCCGACGACAAGATGGAAGCCGCTATCGATGCCGCATACAAAAAGATACTGGACATGATGTTTGCTCCCTTCAGTATGCCCGACGACCCCAATAATTCAACCGCCAATCAGATCATAGACGGCGCTACCAAGTTGGCAAAAGCAATCAAACAGAGTTCCTCCCTGGTTTCTGTCAATTTCGCTTATGAAATGAAAAAGCAGCAGCGCTCGGGGAATTATGTGATCGACCTCAGCAAATCTACCATCGAGACAATGTCCTTCCGGTTTGATGAAAACGTCGGCAGCGGAGTTGCCGCCTGCAAACCCTGTTTCAAACAGATCAACCTCGACGATCCGCTCTACCGCCAGCGGGAAATAATGGTTTCCGTAGACGGCCTGAATGCCGACCAGTTTACCAAATACGTCAATTTCGCCACCGTTCAACTGCGGAAAGTACATGGCGGAGGCCAACTCAGCACCGACGAAGTGCGCATCGGCCCGAAAGAATTTGTAGATGCGGCCAATGTATTTCGCCTGTTGTACGGCTGGAAAGATGCATCGGACGCGCAACGCGACAATTTCCTCAAGTACGACTACAAAGTACAATGGAGTTTCTTCGGCGATTTTACCGTAGAACAGGACTGGAAACCGTCCGACCAACTGGGCGTCAACGTGGCGCCGCCCTTCCATCCGATGCAGATCAGCGTGGAAGCCGACCCGAAACTCATGGCCGAGCAGGGTATCCGGGTTGCTGCTGTCAAGTTCTTTTATAACTATGGCGCGGGCGAAAAAGTGGAAGCGGTGACGCTGCGGTCTTCCGATCAGGTCACGGCGCAACTGGCCGAGTTTATGCTCAAAAACGGCAGTTACGATTACGAGTATGAAATTACCTGGCGCATGAAAGGCAACAAAACCCTGACTACCGGTCGCAAAAAAGCAGCTGAAACGCTGTTGTATGTGGATGAAATACCCGCAGACGCTACCGAGGTGAAGTAATTGAGTATTCCCATCATTGCGGTTAGGTCATAACATGAGTATAATATCTGAAAAAATCAGCATAGCATGAAATACCCAACATCAAAATTCACTACCCTGCTGGCACTATGCCTGTTTTCCCTGGCCTTGCAGGCACAGCCAAAAGAACTCAAAATCGTGGATGATGTCACCAGCATTCTGGGCGACAATTCCAATAAAGTCAGCAAAGCCACCGTGCAATCGGAGACGGGAA
>JADLCC010000439.1 GCA_020847425.1 Saprospiraceae bacterium | reverse complement strand
GGCATCGCGAAATTCCAGTTTCCAGGGATGTTCCAGGATGGTAACACTTCCAAAACTGCTGGTGTACAGGTGGCCGCCCTTTGTTTTCGTGTACCGCCAGGACTTATCCGAAACGGGTTCTTTTACAAGCATGAGCGAGGGTTCGGCAGCGGCGTATTGCGGTCCTGTCTGCGCCCGGATGCGTACCGTGCGGGGCGATACAAATTCGATGGAAAACGGCAGCGCCGGATTGGGCGCGTATTCGCCGGAAGGAAATTCATTGGGACCTGCCGGTCTCAAACCCACCATCATATTGTCGAACGCATGGTTGACACTGTACAGGGAGCGCTGCCACACCAGTTGCCCGGCCCCGGTAGCGGGGTTGAAACCGGCCAGGCTGTCGGCTACAAAATAGGTATTATTCAATTCGCGGAAGTCGCCGCTGATGTCGATGGGTTCGTTGAGCACGCGTTGGGCGATGGCCATTTCTGCGCAGGCCAGCACGGATAATGCCAGCAGCGCAGTTCTTAGTGATGTACAATGGAATCCGGACATGGTGAATGGTGAATGTTGAGGGTTGAGAGGTGAGATGTTGAGGGTTGAGAGGTTGAGGGTTGAGATGTTGAGGGTTGAGTGCTTAAAAGCGGCGGATCAGGATGACGCCCGCGATGAGGAACAATGCGCCAAGCGCCCGGGGCAGGTTAATGGATTTTACGGGTACGCCGAGAAAACCATAGTGGTCGAGCAGCAGCGTAATGAGCATTTGCCCGGCAATAATGAGGCTGAAAGTCAAAGCGACCCCCAGTCTGGGTACGAGCAGGATGACGGCCGTAACAAAATATGCGCCCAGCAAGCCACCCGTCCAGGCAATGGCCGAAACATTTTTTGCGGCAAAAACAGCGCGAAGCGGTACATTTGAAACCAGGCAGTACGCCAGCAGGGTCAGGGTGCCGACCGTGAAGGAAATCAGGGCGGACAAAACGGGCGACTGCATTGCGACGGCCAGTTTGTTGTTGATAGCGGCTTGTGTCGGGAGTGCAAAACCCGCAATGACGGCCATGAGCAGGAAAATCCAGGTAGGCATAAGTCGTTTTTTTACAGTAGCAAAGATCAACAAGTCCTGGATATTACAAACGTGTAAAATAGACACGTTTATTTACCTTTGGAGGCGAGCCGTGAGGTGACCTCTTCGAGGCACGAGCAGGTGTTATCTCACGGCGAAAGCAGAAGTTCCATCCTATCGTTTCGAGATAACACCTGCTCGCACCTCGCAGATGTCACCTCTTCACTAGTCCAATACTTTGACTTTCAACGTTTTTTGTAAAAATGCGACTATACTTTTTATTCTCATTGCTACTTTTTGCTCTGTTCCTCCGCGCCCAAACGCCTTTGCCCAATAACTGGAACATCAGGTTCGACCAACCTGCCGCCGACTGGAACGAAGCCCTGCCTGTGGGCAACGGCCGCCTGGGCGCCATGGTTTTCGGCGGACTGGAAACGGAGCGGATTCAACTCAACGAATCATCCGTGTGGACCGGCGGCGACTACGATTTTGTCCATCCCGCTTCCAGGGAAGTGCTGCCAGTAGTGCGTAGGATGCTGTTTGCCGGCAAATATGAAGAGGCACGAAAACTAGCACAGAAATACATGATGGGGAAAAAAGCAATCCGCAGCCGTTACCAAACGCTCGGTGATCTGCACATCGATTTTGGGAAAGATCATGCGGCACAAATTTCTAACTATCAAAGGTTATTAAACATTGACAAAGCAGTTGCAGCGGTTACCTATCGTTCGGGCAAGACTACATTTACCCGCGAAATTTTTTCCAGCGCTCCCGATCAGGCACTGGTGGTACGCCTGGAGGTAAGCCAGGGCGGTATGTTAAGCGCCGGATTCCGGCTGTCGCGACCGGGCAATCGTGCCACAATTGAAGTATCTGGTAATGAAATTACCTTGAGTGAGCATGTCGATAACGGAAACGGTGTCCAACTTGTCACGCGCTTGAAAGTGATGCAGGAAGGTGGTACACTCACAACAAATGACAGCCTCATTTATGTAGAAAATGCTGGTCGTATTACGCTATTGCTCACCGCTGCAACGGATTACCGGGGAGAGGCGCCCGCGACTGTGTCCAGGGAGCAGTTGGATAATGTGGCTCGTAAAACCTACAATGATGTAAAGGGGAACCACATTGCTGACTACTGGCAGTACTTCAGACGAGTCAACTTGAATTTGGGTGTTACGGATGCCATGTATCATGCTACCGATTATCGCATCGCAGCCCTGCAAAAAGGGGAAACCGATCCGCAATTGCTGGCTTTGTATTACCAGTTCGGGCGGTATCTGCTCATCAGCAGTTCACGCCCCGGCGGACTACCCGCCAATTTGCAGGGCATCTGGGCCGACGGGCTCAACCCGCCCTGGGACGCCGATTACCACATCAACATCAATATCCAGATGAATTACTGGCCTTCGGAGATTACCAACCTCTCGGAGCTGCACCTGCCTTTTCTGCATTTTCTGGATGCCATGCGAGAAGATGGCCGGAAAACGGCCCGCGATATGTACGGCATGAAGGGGACGGTGGCGCATTTCACCACCGACGCCTGGCATTTCACAGAACCCTACGGAGAAACACAATGGGCCATGTGGCCGATGGGCCTGGCCTGGGGCGCGCAACATTTTTGGGAACATTATCTGTTTACGGGAGACAGCGCTTACCTGGAAAAACTGGCGTACCCGGCCATGAAAGACGCCGCACTGTTTTGTTCGGAATGGCTCAAGGAAAATCCGGTGACCCACAAACTGGTATCCGGGCCATCTATTTCGCCGGAGAACAAGTTCAAAACCGCTAAGGGCGAAATTTCAACAATGGTGATGGGCCCCACAATGGACCACATGATCATCCGTAATTTGCTGGAAAACACCATTGCAGCCTCGGAAGTCTTGCAGGTGGATGCTGATTTCAGGAAAAAACTGCAAAATATTCTGACGCGCCTGGCGCCGACGCAGGTAGGCAGCGACGGGCGCATCATGGAATGGACGGAGGAATTTGAAGAACCTGAACCCGGTCACCGGCACATTTCACACTTGTTCGGCCTGCATCCGGGCAATGAAATTACCCGCGAGAAACACCCGGAACTGATGGAAGCCGCCCGCAAAACCATCGAATACCGCCTCGCACACGGCGGAGGCCACACAGGCTGGAGCCGCGCCTGGATCATCAACTTTTTTGCCCGCCTGCACGACGGCGAGTCGGCTTATCAGAACCTGCTGGCACTGCTGCGCAAATCCACCCTGCCCAATCTGTTCGACAACCATCCGCCGTTCCAGATCGACGGCAACTTTGGCGCAACCGCCGGCATCACCGAAATGCTGCTGCAAAGCCATGCCGGAGAAATAGAACTTTTGCCGGCACTGCCATCCGCCTGGAATACCGGCTATATTCACGGAATTTGTGCCCGCGGCGGCTTTGAAATCGACCTGGACTGGGAAAAAGGGAAATTGAAACAGGTAGTTGTTTTATCCAAACTGGGCAACCCTTGTCCGCTTCGTTATGGCGATCAAACGGCCACGCTGCAAACAATAAAGGGCGGGCGGTACGTGTTAAATGGAATGCTTCGCTGATTGTTGGTTATCGGTTATCAGTTATTGGTTATCAGGCTTTCAGGCCAGAGTCAGGAAAATGGTAACATTTTATTCCCCAAACCAGATAACCGATAAGTTATAGGGATAGAAAATAAATCCATATTAACCATTATTAGCCTGAAAGCCTGATAACGGATAACGGATAACGAATAACTAAACACAATGGATAAATCGAACTCCTATTTTACCCGGGAACTGGGCGCCCGCAAACGAATCGCCCTGATTGCGCACGACCACAAGAAAGTTGACCTGATAGAATGGTGTGTACACAATAAAGAACAACTACAAAAACACCAGTTATTTGCCACTGGCACTACGGGTAAAATGCTGGAAGCAGCGCTGGACATGCACGTTTCGCAGTTTTTGAGTGGCCCGCTGGGAGGCGACCAGCAGATCGGCGCCAGCATTGCCGAAGGCAAAATAGATGCGGTAGTATTCTTCTGGGATCCCATGGAAGCGCTGCCCCACGACCCGGATATCAAGGCGCTGCTGCGGCTCGCTGCCGTCTGGAATATCCCGACCGCCTGCAACCGCGCAACAGCCGATTTTATGATGACTTCGCCGCTGATGCGGGAAGAATACGAGGTTATTTTGCCGGATTATTCGAAGTATTTGGGGAGGAAAGTATAAACAGGGATGGGGAAAGAGGAATAAGGAATGCCCGAGCGTGATGTCGGGCATCGCGTTCTGGAATGAGGAATGAGCGGTACAGTTTTTTTGTGATTTTTAGTCAATAAAAGCCTGATAATCAAATATTTAAAACATCCTCCTCTTTCCTCACGGCCTCACCGCCTCCAAAAAAATCTCCGTTTCAAACAGCGGGATCTCCGTAACCGCCTCTATGTCGATTGTTACATTGATGTCGTCCACCCAGTTGTCGCTGCGCAGCGCGAAAAAATAGGTGCCTTCCAATGGCGAGTAGCGGCGCTGCACGTCGACGCTTACGCCGCTTTGCTGAATGAATGCATTGTAGTTTTCATTTTTGGCAAATTGCTGCCAGTTGTTCCAGTCCACCAGCGCGTATTCCACATCCTCTCCGCCGGTAGAGACCGTCAGGTCGATAGCCATGCCGAGTGCAAAGGCTGCGAGGGCCGTTTCGGGTTGTATGCCCATGATTTTGACGGCGCCGGTTTGTAATACGGATTTCAGTTTGTCCGCATCCTGTCGCCGGGCTTCGGTCACGGCCTGCCCCACGGAGATGCGGTAGGCCCACTGCAAAGTGTTGGGCGGCAGGGTGAACTGGTAGGCGTTTACCGGTTTTTTGGTAAAAAACTTGCTGGCGGCTACGGTGACCTGGCCGCCGAGCGACAGCACTTCGGTTTTTTTACCGGTCTGCACACTGCGTTTACCTACCCGGTACTGCGGGTTTTGGTGGATATCCCAACCCACCCGGGTGTTCATACGCGCCGATTCGGGGCTGGCTGCCGTGCGGTGCAGGGTGAAGCGGCATATTTTTTTATTCAGTCCGGCCTCCTGAAAACGCAACACGTAAACACCTGTTTTGGGTATGGTGATGGTTTTAGTCAGCGTGGAATCGAGGTCGTATGCCCGGAACAAATGATAGTCCGGGAATTCCGAAAACTCGATGGACCTGATTTTTTTTCCTGTGAGTTCCTGCACATACAACTGCAACTGATCGCCTTCCGCAAATGCATACAGGTACTCGCTGATGCCGTCGAGCCGGAAGGTCTGGTCCGCTACAAACAAAGGTGGCGCCTGGGCGAAAAGCCCGGCGTTAACAAAAAGCAGGAGAAATAGGATTCTGTTCATAAACTTGGTATTTTTTTACCACATAGGCACATAGTATTTATCACATAGAAAACATAGAGGCCTATGTGGTAAATACTAAGCAATCAAACAAAATCAGTTTAGATTAAGTCCTTTGTAAATGTTTGATTATCAACACTGATAACCAATAACTAATAACAGATAACTTTATTTCCACCCTTCCAGCCAGTCCGCAATTTTCCGGTCGTTCGACAGGCGCGGCACCTTGTTTTGCCCGCCCAGTTTACCTTGCGATTTCATGTATTCCCGGAAAGCGTCGCGTTTCAGGGGCGTAATTTTCAGGGTGCGCAGGATATTGCCCGTAATGAGGTCGTCGTAATAAATGTTTTGTTTGCGCATGGCGACATCCACGAGCATTTCAAAAGCCTCCATGTCGACAGGCGCGTTGTCAAATTCGATGAACCACTCGTGGTAGGGCAATCCGCCCTGCGGCGGCGTCACCTGCGGCGCTACGGTAAATTCGACAATGCGCACCCCGGCGGCATTGGCAACAGGCAGCAGCGATTCTTCCACTTCCTTGCCGATCACGTGTTCGCCGAAGGCCGAGATAAAGTGTTTGATCCGTCCGCTGACCACAATCCTGTAGGGGTTTTTGCTTACAAACTGCACGGTATCGCCGATGTTGTAGCCCCAGAGCCCTGCATTGGTGTGCAGGATAATCGCGTAATTGACTCCGATTTCCACGTCTTTCAGCCAAAGTCGGGTTGGGTTGTCCTGGAAAATTTCATCCGCAGGTACAAATTCAAAAAACATTCCGGCATCGGTATTCAGCAGCAGCCCCTGGCTGGGAAGAGTGTCCTGAAATGCGATAAATCCTTCGGAGGCTGGGTAGGTTTCCACACAATCGACCGGGCCGCCTACGAGTTCTTCCAGTTTGGCGCGGTAGGGTTCAAAATTGACGCCGCCGTACACAAATACCGAAAAGTTCGGAAATATTTCCAGGATGGTGCGTTTGCCGGTGCGTTCCAGCAGGCGTTCGTAGTACATCTGCACCCAGGGCGGGATGCCCGAAATCAGGCGCATATCGGCGTTTTTGGTTTCCTCGACGATGTGTTCGAGTTTTTCCTCCCAGTCTTCGATGCAGTTGGTTTGCCAGGATGGCATCTGGTTGGTGCGCAGCCAGCCCGGTACCAGGTGATTGGAAATGCCGCTCAGGCGCCCGGTGGGAATACCGGCCACTTCATCCAGTTCGGGACTGCCGGAGAGAAAAATCATTTTACCGTCGAGCCAGCGGCCTTTCCCGGTGCGGGCGAAATAGTTGAACACCGCATTGCGGGCTGTACCGAAGTGCAGGGGCGTACTTTCCTTGCTCATCGGGATGTATTTCACCCCCGAGGTTGTGCCCGATGTTTTGGCCAGGTAAGCGGGTTTTCCAGGCCAAAGCACATCGCTTTCGCCGTTTTTGATGCGTTCGATATAGCCTTTCAGGTCTTCATAATCCCGGATAGGTATCGCTTTTACAAAATCCTCATAACTGCGAACACTGGAAAAATGGTGGTCGCGGCCAAAAGCGGTTTGGCGCGCTTGCGCAATCAATTGATGCATGATCCGCTCCTGTCGGGCGATAGCATCGGCCGACCAGCGGTCTATCGAGCGGGCAATCCAATTGGCGAAAGGGCGAATGAGTAAGGAACGAAAACCCATATGGATGGTATTTTTTGCAGCAAAAGTAGCCCTTGCAAACTGTAGCGCAGATCAGGAATGATAAAAACTTTTTATACCAGTGTGAAAGCACGTCGATAGTCATTGGAGATGGTGATACCCATCATTTTTAAGGCTGGTTTCTATCGGGCAACTTTGAGGTGAAAATCAGTCATTAAAACGAATT
>JADLCC010000438.1 GCA_020847425.1 Saprospiraceae bacterium | reverse complement strand
CCGGCGCAATGGCTGCGCATGGACGAACTGGCTTCCACCTACGGCAACGGCACCATGAAACTCACCACCCGCCAGGCATTTCAGTTGCACGGTATCCGCAAACGCGACCTGAAAGCGACGATTCAGGGGTTTAATGAGGTCATGCTCGACAGCATTGCCGGTTGCGGCGACGTGAACCGCAATGTCATGTGCAGCCCCAACCCCGACGAAAGTAAAGTACACGCCGAAGTATGGGACATTTCCAAACAGATTAGTGCAGAGTTCACGCCCAAAACCTCGGCTTATTACGAAATCTGGATGGACGGCCAGGCGGTGGATGAGTCGCAACCCTTCAACTCAACGCTCCTCAACCCCTCAACCCCTCAACAGAAAGACGAGGAGCCGATTTACGGCAAAACCTACCTGCCCCGCAAGTTCAAAATAGCCATTGCGGTGCCGCCCTACAACGATACCGACATTTTTGCCAACGATATCGGCCTCGTTGCCATCGAAAAAGACGGTGTGCTGGCTGGTTTCAACCTGGCTGCGGGCGGCGGACTCGGCATGACTTTCGGGATGCCCGAAACATTTCCCCGGCTGGCCGATATGCTCGGTTATATCGATAAAAAAGACGTGCTGAAAGTCTGCGAGGCTATTATTACCACCCAACGCGACAATGGCAACCGCGAAAACCGCAAGTTCAGCCGCTTGAAATACACCATCGAACGCATGGGGCTCGATGTGTTTACAAAAGAAGTGGAACGCCGGGCGGGCCTGACTTTCCAGGAAGCGAAACCCTATAAATTTACGCATTCCGGCGACCCGCTGGGCTGGACCAAAACCTATGACGGGCGTTACAACCTCGCTTTGTTTATCGAAGGCGGCCGCATTGCCGATACGCCCAATTTCCCCCTGCGCACAGCCATGCGCGTGCTCGCTTCCGTGCACGACGGCGATTTCAGGCTTACGGGCAACCAAAACCTCGTCATCGGCAATATTTCCGCTGAAAAGAAGCCGGTGGTGGAAGCCATTCTGGACAAATACGGCATTCTTGCCAACACGCACCGGCAAACGGCTTTGCGGCAAAACTCCATCGCCTGCGTGGCGATGAATACCTGCACGCTGGCATTCGCCGAAGCGGAACGCTACCTGCCTTCGCTGATTGATAAAATCGACCTGCTTATTCGTGCCAACGGACTGGACAAAGACGCCATCAACATTCGAATGACAGGCTGTCCCAATGGCTGCGGCAGGCCTTATCTGGGTGAAATTGCTTTTATCGGCAAATCGCCGGGCCGTTATAACCTGTACCTGGGCGCCGCGCACAACGGCGAACGCCTCAATAAACTGTACCGGGAAATGTTGGATGAAGCAGGTATCCTGAGCGAACTGGAACCCATTATCGCCGCATACGCCAAAGACCGGCAACGCGGCGAACGTTTCGGGGATTTTGTGATCCGGAAGGAATATGTAAAAGCGACGACGCACGGGACGAACTTTCATGAAGTATAGGTTGAGAATGTTGAGGGTTGAGATTGTTGAGGGTGGTAACTCAAAGCCTGGGTTAATACCCTCAACAATCTCAACGCTCAACAATCTCAACAATCTCAACCCTCAACAAAATATGGATTCACGCATTCAACAGGCGCATTTCAATTCGTCGCAGGTTTCCGAATCGGCAAAACCGCCCCCTGCATCCGGTAACAACCTGTTCCCTGTTTTTCTGAAACTGGAACATTTTGACCTGTTGATTGTCGGCGGCGGATATGTAGGTTTGGAAAAACTAACGGCTGTATTGAACAACAGCCCAGCCACCCGTATCACGCTGGTCGGTACTGCTATTTCTGATGAGATAAGAGCCTTTGCTGCTGATTATCAGCAGGTTGTGTTGGTGGAAAAACCTTTTGACCGATCTGACTTAGAGGGAAAGCAGTTTGTCATTGCCGCTACCGACGACGCGTTTGTAAACCGGCAAATCAAAGCCCTGGCTGCCGCGCGGGGCATACTGACCAATGTGGCCGATACGCCGCACCTCTGCGATTTTTACCTCAGTTCCATTGTACAGAAAGGCGACCTGAAAATAGCGATTTCCACCAATGGCAAGTCGCCCACGATTGCCAAACGCCTGAAAGAAACGCTGCATGAATTGCTGCCGGCCGAAATAGACGACCTGTTGCAGCACATGCCGCAAATACGCCAGAAACTGGCGGGCGATTTTGCCGATAAAGTGCGCAGCCTTAATACGTTGACCGCTTCCATTGCCGCTGGTGAAGAAGCGCTGACTTCCGTGATCCCACATCAGAACCTGGAACTGATCAAGGACCGGCGCTGGCGAAGGCTGGCAACGGCTGCCTTCGCTGCATTTGGTTTGTCGCTTATATTTAATGTGGTATCATTTTACATACCGATGCATACCTGGCCGGATCTGCTGGGTAGTATCGACCGGCAGTTCTGGGTTTTTGTGGGCGTAGGTTTTGCTGCGCAACTGGCCGATGGCTTGCTGGGCATGGGTTACGGTGTAGTAACACAGATTTTTTTGATGGGCGCCGGCGTGCCGCTGGCTGCGGTGAGTTCGAGTATCCACACGGCTGAGGTGTTCGCTGCCGGGGCGTCCGGTTATTCGCATTACCGGTTTGGAAACATCAACCGGCGCCTTGTGAAAGCCATCATCATTCCCGGTGTGCTTGGCGCCATTGTGGGGGCTGCGCTATTGTCCAAACTGGGTGAAGAATATGCAGCGTACATCAAACCAATTCTGGCAGTCTATATTTTGCTGCTAGGGATACGGATTCTGAGCAGGGCATTTGTCAAGAAAAATAAAAAACGCAAAGCGCGCAACCTGGGCTGGCTGGCCGGTGCGGGCGGTTTCCTCGATTCGTTCGGCGGCGGCGGATGGGGGCCACTGGTTACCAGTACGCTGATTGCAAAAGGCAAAACGCCGCAGTATGTGATTGGTTCTGTGAGCCTTACCGAATTTTTTGTTACCCTGGCCAGCGCCGTAACGTTCTTTTCCTTCATCGGGTTGTCGCACTGGCTGGTCGTTGCCGGACTGATCGTCGGCGGTGTCGCTGCGGCGCCACTGGGCGCTAAACTGGCCGGTAAACTACCCGTGCGGGTGATGTATGTGCTGGTCGGATTGATTATTATTATCTGGAGCGGGCGGGTGTTGTGGAAAGCGCTTTTTTAGGGTTAGGTGTTTTTTTGTGTTTTAGTGTTTTCGTGTTTTGGTGTTTTAGGGCGATAGCGCTTGGAATTAGTTCGTATCCCAAGAGATAGCCACTCTAAAACACCAAAACACTAAAACACTAAAACACTTCTTATAATCCGCTCCGCGTGTACCCTCGAATTTTCGATAAACCACACGTGCGTATCCATGCCGCCGCAGACCACCCCGGCGAGGTAAAGCCCGGGCACATTGGATTCCTGCGTTTCCGGGTTGTACTGCGGGTGAAAATGCCCGTCGTCGCTGAGGATGACCCCCAGTTTTTTCAGAAAATCGAGGTTCGGCTGGTAGCCAGTGGCTGCCACGACAAAATCGTTGGCGATGGTGATCAGGCCCTCCGGCGTTTCAATATCCACTTCATGCTGGCGGATGGCCCGCAATTCGGAACTGAAAAAAGCGTGGATAGAGCCTTCCTGTATCCGGTTGACAATATCAGGCCGGGCCCAGTATTTGACGCGTGTGCCGATGTCTTCGCTGCGCACCACCATGGTCACTTCCGCGCCTTTGCGCCAGGTTTCCAGGGCGGCATCCACGGCAGAGTTGTTGGCGCCGACAACCACCACTTTTTGCCTGTAATACGCGTGCGGCTCCTGGTAGTAGTGCGTTACTTTGGGCAGGTCTTCCCCTTCGATGTTCATTTTAACCGGAATATCATAAAAACCGGTAGCCAGTACGATCCGTTTTGCCTGATACGTATTTTTGTTTGTAAAAATTTGAAAATCAGGGAATTGGCCTTCCACCCGCAACACTTCCTCATACAGGTTCATCTGCAATTTATTCGATTCAGTTACCCTTCGGTAGTATTCCAGGGCTTCCGGACGGGTTGGTTTGGCATTGATGGACACAAAAGGAATGCCGCCAATTTCCAGCCGTTCAGAGGTGGAAAAAAAAGTCATATTGGCAGGGTAGTGGTACAGGGAATTGACCAAAGTGCCTTTTTCGATAATAAGGTACTTCAGTCCGGCTTTTTGCGCTTCCAGACCACAGGCCAGCCCAATGGGACCTCCTCCGATGATAAGTAAATCGAGTTGATGCATGTTTGATTTAGTTTTTATGTGAGTTGTGGATCGTGAGTCGTGAGTCGTGAATCGTGAGTAGTACATTGCCCAAACTTTGTATGATAACCTTGGGCAATGTACCACTCACGATTCACGATTCACGGCTCACGTTCCGTACGTTCCCCGCCACCACTTCCTTCAATTGTTCCAGCGAGACGCCCCGCAATAGCGCGGCTTTTTTGTAAATGTCAACAATGTCGATTTCCGCAGCATCGTCCGTTTCCAGGAAAAAACGATCGTCGGGTGTCAGTTGGAGCGCTTCGGCGCTGTGGTTTCCGGGTTTCAGCAAAGCTGCTCCGAAAGATAAAAAGCAACCTTCTTTCAGGAGCATTCTGGCGGTATCCGGGTGTTTGTTGAAGCCGTGAAAAATCCAGGGCTGCACCGGTTTGAGTTGTTTTTTGATCAGAATAACCTCGTTAAAGGCCCTGACGCAGTGAATAATTAAAGGTTTTCCCATTGTTTCAGCAACCTGTATACAATGGCGGAAGGCTGCTTCCTGCAAAGCCCAGTCCGTATTACACACTTTATCCAGACCTGCTTCACCTATCGCAAGCACATGTGGCATTGCGGCCAGTTGATCCAGCCATTTTTTTGCGCTTTCAAGTTCGGATGCCTCCAGAAACCAGGGGTGCAGCCCTGCGGAATAGTGCTGTGTTTTCCCGGAAGGGGTTTGTCCAAACCGAAGATTTTCCATTTCCGACACCCCGGGATTTCCGGTAGGGTGGTGGGTGTGTATGTCAAAAAAGGCATGCATCCGCAAAATCGTGATGTGGTAAAGCGCAAAGACTGCTCAAACGCCGGAAAACGACAATAGTTGTAAAAAACAAGCAGGCCAAACACGCGTTTTAATGCAATGAAATCTTGTATAGTCCCAACCGTTACTTTATTGCTGGTTTTGTTGTGTAGTGCTTGCAGCCGTCGGGTTCCGCCGCATTTCAGCGCATGGAAACTGACTTCTTCCGACCGCCAAATATGGAAATCATTTGCGGATGCAGCCGTACAACCCACCGTTTTTTATTTCCGTTCCGGCGAATACACCTTGCGCGGCTGGACCATCGGCGCCGATTCGCTGCCGGTCACATTGTTGCTCCACGGCGCGCCCAGTTCGATGGTGAAATACAGGGCGCTGTTTCGAGACTCTTCCATTTACAACCACACGCGGCTGGTGGCGGTCGATCGCCCCGGCTATGGCAAATCACATTATGGCAGAGCGGTAGTTTCCATTCCGAAGCAGGCCGAAATCATTGCGCCACTGTTGAAAAAACTTGCGGAAAACGGACCTGTGGTGTTGTGCGGTTCGTCCTATGGCGGCTCTGTGGCTGCCAAACTGGCCATGGATCATTCCGACAAAATCCGCTCGCTGATGCTGCAATCCGCTTCCGTGCAACCTCAAGCGGAGCGCACCCCCAAAATTGCGCGCTGGATTCATTCGCCCCTGGGTGTCGTATTCCCCAAATGGGCGCGTGTAGCCACCAAGGAAAAATATGCGCATTCCAAATCGCTGGAAACCATTCAGGATGGCTGGAGCCGCATCAAATGCCCGGTATGGATCCTTCATGGCGAACAGGACGACCTGATTTATCCGTCCAACGCCGACCACGCCTACCGGCAACTTTCGCCGCATACCACCGTGACGTATGTGACCCTGGCATCCGCTCAACACAATATTTACTGGACCCGCCGCGATACCGTGCGTTTTTTCCTGTTGGAAGCACTCGAGTGTTCGGGCGGCGTTTGTACTGTTATTCCGTAAAAAATGGTAGAAAATACCCGGTTTGAACGGATGTGGCGAATTTTGAATGGTGTTTTAAAAAGAAAAGCGGTAAAAATGCTTGGTGTGAATTGTACGCGAAGTACATTTACGCTGAAAATAGAGGTGAGAAGTGAGAGGGGTAGAGTTGACCGCTTCGCGCTTGTTCTCCTCAGAAACATTCCTCAAGCGCGAAGCGGTCCACTCTACCCCTCTCACTTCTCACTTCTCATCTCTCATCTCTCACCTCTCACTTCTCACCTCTCACTTCTCACCTCTATTATGTTGCGTCGCGAAGCACTCAAAAAAGTAGCCCTGCTCCTGGGAGGAATAAGTATTGCTCCGGAACTCCTGGCGAAGGCACTGGCCAACGGGCCGGCCACACTGGCAAAACTGCCTGCCGATCGTTTGACCTTACTGGCTGAAATGGCGGATACGATCCTTCCGGATACGGATACACCCGGCGCAAAAGCGGCGAAGGTGCACGAATTTATAGCCATAGTGGTGCAGGATTGTTTCCCGCCTGAAGAACGCGATACCTTTTGGACCAAACTGGATGCTGCCGACAAACAGTGCGCGACCATGCAGGGAAAAGGGTTTCTGGACTGTACAGCCGAACAACGCATCGCCTTTTTTACCGCATTACAGGCTGCCGCAAAAACGGAACAGGCGGATGGACCTCCTCCTTTTTTCCCGCTCCTGAAAAACCTCACAATCGGCGGTTATTTCAGTTCCGAAATCGGCGCGACCCAGGCCCTCGCCTTCGACCCCATTCCTGGCGGCTGGATACCTGATATGCCGGTCGATGCGAATACGAAAGCGTGGACGCCTATGTTTTAGAGGTGAGAGAGGTGAGAGGGTGAGAGAGGTGAGAGAGTGCCTGCCCTTGGAACTATTGATAATGAGGCACATAAGAATCGTAGAAATGTGACAATATAAAAAAGTAATACGCACTCAAATACAAACCTGAAAAACCCAACCCAAAATCATAGACAAAGCCGGGAGGGATACCTCTCACTTCTCTCACTCTCTCACTCTCTCACTCTCTCACATCTATCATGCATTCCCCATCTCAGAAAAAGCGAAAATACGACGCCATTGTAGTGGGTTCCGGTATCAGCGGAGGCTGGGCGGCCAAAGAATTGTGCGAAAAAGGACTAAAAACACTGGTGCTGGAACGCGGGCGCCCGCTCGAACACATTACCGACTATACGACGGCCCTCACCAATCTCTGGGAATTTCCGCACCACAACTGGCGCACCCACGATGATGTGACTAAAGACTACCCGATCCAGTCGGTTTGTTACGCTTTTAACGAAGGAACGCGCCATATGTGGGCCAAGGACAGCGAACATCCCTACACCCAGGTCAAGCCATTTGAGTGGATCAAAGGCTATCACGTCGGTGGAAAATCACTGATGTGGGCTCGCCAGACTTACCGCTGGGCGGAATTTGATTTTGAAAGTAACCTGAAAGACGGCCACGGGGTGGACTGGCCCATCCGGTACCAGGATATAGCGCCGTGGTACAGTTATGTCGAAAAATTTGCCGGCATCAACGGTAACCGCGACGGCTTGCCGCAGATACCCGACGGAGAATTCCTGCCACCGATGGAAATGACTATTGTGGAAAAACACCTGCGGGATAGTATTCAACGGAATTTCCCGGGCCGCACGCTCGTACACGGCCGCAGCGCCAATATCACACAGAGTATCAACGGCCGCACGCCCTGCCAGTACCGCAGTTTGTGCCACCGCGGATGTCCCTTCGGCGCTTATTTCAGCAGCAACGGCGTCACGCTACCCGCTGCGGCAAAAACGGGCAAAATGACCCTGCGACCGTATAGCATCGTGGAATCCGTCCTTTTTGATGAAAAGAAAAACCGCGCTACAGGGGTACGGGTCATCGACGCACAAACCGGAGATGTGATCGAATTCGAGGCAAAAATTATTTTCCTGAATGCGGGCACTTTACCAACTACACAGATTTTGCTCAACAGCAAAAGCAATCGTTTTGCCAACGGACTGGGCAACGATTCGGGCGTGCTCGGGCATTACCTGATGGACCACAATTACCGCGCCCGGGTGGGCGGCGACTACGGCGGCTTCCAGGACCATTACCACAAAGGCCGCCGGCCGGTGGGCTTTTACGTCCCGAGGTTCCGCAATTTCGCTGCGGACAAACAGTCGGCTTTTGTGCGCGGGTATGCGTTTGGCGGAAGTATTGAGCGAGGCGCCGCGTTTCAGGGGCGCGCTGCGGAAGAAGGTTTTGGGGCAGATTTTAAAACGGCCCTGACAAAACCCGGCGACTGGTCGGGTGGACTCTTCGGCATGGGCGAATGCCTCCCGCATTTTGATAATAAAGTGACGCTGAACACCGAAAAACGTGACCAATGGGGGCTTCCGACGTTAAACATCGACTGCCAATGGCGGGAAAATGAAGATGCCATGGTAAAAGATATGTTGCAAACCGGACAGGAAATGCTGGAAGCCGCAGGGTTTAAAAACATCTGGGCCAATGATTCGCATGAACCGCCCGGCCGCGGTATCCATGAAATGGGAACTGCCCGGATGGGCCGCGATCCGCGAACCTCGATGCTCAATGCCAACAACCAACTGCATGCCGTTCCGAACGTGTTTGTGACCGACGGTTCCTGCATGACTTCCGGCGCAGCGCAGAATCCGTCCATCACTTATATGGCGCTGACGGCCCGTGCCGTCGATTTTGCTGTTAAAGAATTGAAAAAGAAAAACTTATAACCCTCACATCGGGTGAATCTTCCGCATTTTTGCAGGAGCGTACACCAGTTTGGAAATTTTAAAACAACACAACCGATTCAAACATGAAAAAAATATTTGCCCTTTTGCCAATTGTGCTGCTTTTGGCTGCATTTACTCCTGCTCCAAAACCTGTCACTCCCGCTGCCGACCCGGTCATTCCCGCCGATGTACAGGCGTTGCTTGATAAATATGGTTGCACTGCCTGCCACTCTGCCACCCGGAAATTAGTAGGCCCGGTTTGGACAGCCGTAGCCGCTAAAAAATATTCGGTGAAACGGATTATCCAACTGGTCGGCAAACCAGAACCCGCCAACTGGCCGGGCTACCCACCGATGGTGGCGCAAAAAGTACCGAAAGAAGACCTGACTAAAATTGCAAAATGGCTGGTAGCGCTGAATTAAGAACAGTAAATGTCACCCGCTACATTGCGCCCTTGCGGGAAGGCGGTTCTCTGCCTGCACTGGCCGAAGCCGACGACGATTTCAAATATGTGCTGAAATTCAAAGGCTCGGGCCAGGGAACAAAAGCGCTGATTGCGGAACTGATCGGTGGCGAAATAGCCCGCACTTTGGGTTTTAAAATCCCGGAACTGGTATTTGCCAACCTGGATGAAGCCTTTGGACAAACGGAGCCCGACGAAGAAATTCAGGACCTGTTGCAAGCCAGTAAAGGGCTGAACCTGGCCCTGCATTTTTTGTCGGGCGCTATTACTTTCGACCCGGTGGTGACGGTGGTATCGCCAGAACTGGCCTCTCAGATTGTGTGGCTCGACGCCTATATCACCAACATGGACCGCACATTCAGGAACACCAATATGTTAATGTGGCACAGGGAGTTGTGGCTGATCGACCACGGGGCATGTTTGTATTTTCACCATTCGTGGGCGGACTGGGAAAACAGCGCCAAAAGCCCGTTTTCGATGATCAAGGATCATGTGCTGCTGTCCAAGGCATCCTTGCTGGCAGAAACGAACCGCGCCTTCAAAACAATTTTGACGGAAGAAAAAATCGGGGCAATCGTGGCGCTCATTCCTGATGAATGGCTACAGTGGCGGGACACGGACGAATCGCCGGCAGTGCTCCGGGATGTTTATTACCGGTATTTGTGCAGCCGCCTGGAACATTCCGATATTTTTACGAAAAAGGCCCAAGATGAAAGAGAAGCACTTGTATGAGTACGCTATTATCCGCGTGGTGCCCATCGTCGAACGGGAGGAATTCCTCAACGTGGGTCTTGTCCTTTTTAGTAAAAAAGCGAAGTTTATCCGGGTATTTTATGCCATTGACGAACAGAAACTCCGCAACTTCTCCGCCGATCTGGATGTGGAACAGGTCAAACTGAACCTGCAATCCTTTGAAAAAATAGCCATGGGCGCAGAACATTGCGGCCCTATCGCCCAACTCGATGTGCCCTCCCGTTTTCGCTGGCTGACGGCCGTGCGGAGTTCGGCAATCCAGACCTCCCGGCCGCACCCGGGTTTGTGCGAAGATTTGGAAGAAACGGCGAAACGGTTGTTTGAGGAATTGGTGTTGTAAATTAGGAATGAGGTATGAGGAATGAAATGGCATGTGAAATAACGGTCGGTCATTCCTCATACCTCATTCCTCATTCCTAAAAAAACGCCGCAGATCTGTAAGCCGGATTCTGTACTTCACTTGCGCGAAGCCTTTGTCATTTATCTGGTCCCGTCTACGACGGGATCTGCGCTGCCTACCCCCCTTGCTTTCGGCCCGTCGGAGACGGGCAAAAACTGTGCGAGCAGCACATTAACAAGGTGTACATGGCATTTCAACCCGCAAGGTTTATCCCCCGCTGCGATTACCCGCAGTGGTCGTGCGCTCTTACCACACGTTTTCACCCTTACCTTACCCCGGAAAACCGGAGCACGGCGGTAATTTTCTGTGACACTTTCTATGCCCTTCCTTTCGGAAGAACTCCGCCGGTTAGACGGTGCGGTGCTCTGTGTTGTCCGGACTTTCCTCCCCGAAAGGCGACAAAGCGATCTGCGGCTGTTTTTTAGAGGTGAGAAGTGAGAGAGTGAGATGTGAGAGTTCGTAGAGTACACCGCTTCGTAGTGATATTGCTAAGTGCAAAGCGGTGTACTCTACGAACTCTCACTT
>JADLCC010000437.1 GCA_020847425.1 Saprospiraceae bacterium | reverse complement strand
CCTGGCGCAAAGGGGATTTCCGATCCGGTTATTACCGGGACCAAACCCTGCTTTTTGCACTGGGGGAAATGTCGCTCGATCATTTTTTCGGTCAATTGTACGGCGACCCCTACGGCGATCCGTTTTCAGGAGGCCGTCAGATGAACAGCCACCCTGCCACAGCCTTTGTGGATGAAGCGGGCACTTTTGTGGATCAAAAGAACCGGTACAACAGTACTTCCGATATCGCGCCGACGGCGGGTCAGATGGCCCGTGGGATCGGACTGGCTTTTGCTTCCAAAAAATTTCGCGAAAACCCGGCCCTTTGCGGCGAACTTTCCGACAACGGCAATGAGGTCACTTTTGTTACCATTGGCGACGCTTCCACATCCGAAGGCGCTTTCTGGGAAACGGTGAATGCTGCGGGCGTATTGCAGGTGCCGATGGCCGTCAGCGTCTGGGATGATGGATACGGGATCAGCGTCCCGAAGCAATACCAGACGATCAAAGAAAGTATTTCGGAAGCAATGGCGGGCCTCGAAGCGGATGCCTCACGCAACACCAACGGTATTAAAATTTATAAGTGCAAAGCTTGGGATTATCCTGCGCTCTGCCTGATGTATCAGGAAGCGATAGCAGAAATGCGGGTAAGTCACCGCCCGGCTTTGATCCATATTGAAGAAGTGACCCAGCAACTCGGGCATTCTACTTCTGGCGACCACCGCCGGTACAAAAGCCCCGAACGCCTCGCATTTGAAGAGGAATTTGACTGCAACCGCTGCATGGCTGACTGGATGATCAAAACCGGTATTGCTACTGCGGAAGAAATTGAAACTATCAAAGCGGAATCCAAACGCGAAGTGGTGGAAGCCGCACATGCTGCATACCGCAAATACCACGATCGGGTAGGGGTGCTGAAACACCAGCTGCTTCCTCTGCTTCAGTCCTTACAGAAAGCACATCCGGAATTGTCGGCCCTTGCGGCGTTGTCCCATGAATTGTCCCAAAAAAGGGAACCGCTCCGGTTTGAATTGCTACAGATTGCCCGCCGGGCTTTGACTGTTATGACCGGAAAAAACAACCAGACGGTAACAGAACTTTCCGGGTTTGTCAACAGCGAAACAACAGAAGGCGACCGTGTCTATTCGCAGTACCTGATGAGTGAATCACCCCGATCGCCCCTGCGCGTACCTGCCGATCCGGCAGTATACTCACCCGATGCGCCTTTGAAAGACGGCCATGAAGTGATAAATGCCTGTTTCGATTATAACCTGGCCCAACATCCTGAAATTTTTGCATTCGGTGAAGACGTGGGCAGTATCGGCGACGTAAACCAGGGATTGCGCGGCATGCAGCAAAAACACGGCGCCGAACGCGTGTTCGATACGGGCATCCGGGAATGGACGATTATGGGCCAGGCTATCGGGCTGGCTTTGCGCGGATTGCGGCCTATCGCTGAAATTCAATACCTCGATTACCTGCTTTACGGCCTTGCGCCGCTTTCAGACGACTTGTGTACGTTGCGCTGGCGTTCCAATAACCTGCAGGCTGCTCCGGCCATTATTCGCACCCGCGGTCACCGGTTGGTGGGGGTATGGCACAGCGGCTCTCCGATGGCGCTGATGCTGGGTTCCCTGCGGGGCATGCACATCTGTGTGCCGCGCAACATGGTGCAGGCGGCCGGTATGTACAATACGCTGCTACGCGGCGACGATCCGGCTATCGTCGTGGAAGTATTGAACGGATACCGTTTGAAAGAGCGCCTGCCCGATAATATCGGCACATTCACCGTGCCGCTGGGTATTCCTGAAGTGGTAAGAACCGGGACCGATCTGAGCCTGATCACCTATGGCGCATGCGTTCGTATAGCCGAAGAAGCCGCTGCAATTTTAGAACAACACCACATTTCTATTGAAATTGTAGACGTTCAGACGCTGCTGCCGTTCGACCTGCCCAATACCTGTCTGGCCAGTTTGAAAAAAACTAACCGTGTACTGGTCCTCGACGAAGATTTCGAAGGCGGCGCATCGGCATACATTTTGCAACAACTGCTCGACAAACAAGGCGGCTACAAATACCTGGATGCCGCACCGACTACCCTTACCGCCAAACCGCACCGCCCGGCCTACGGTCAGGATGGCGACTACCACTCCAAACCACAAGTGGAAGACGTTGTACAAAAAGTGCTGCAGATCATGCAGGATAATTAAAGGGCAAAAGGCAAAGAGCAAAAGACAACTGTTTCGGTTGGCTGTTTTGCTTTTTGCCCTTTGCTCTTTGCCTTTTAAAAATGCCTAACCAGATTGACCATAATTATTCATGTTGAAAGTTGGAATTATCCGTGAAGGAAAGGTGCCGTCCGACGCAAGGACGCCCCTGAGCCCCGCACAATGCGCACAAGTACAAGCCTCGTTACCAGTTCATATCGTTGTTCAACCATCTCCGGTACGTTGTTTTAAAGATGAGGAATACACCGTACAAGGCATTGAATTACAGGAAGATATAAGTGACTGCGATATTATTCTGGGGGTTAAGGAAGTGCCCGTCGATTGGCTGATCCCTGAAAAAAACTATCTTTTTTTCTCCCATACGATCAAAAAACAGCCCTATAACCGGCCCTTACTGCTGGCTGCTTTGTCCCGTAAAATCCGTTTGATGGATTATGAGGTTTTGACCAATGAAAACGGGGAACGACTGGTGGCTTTCGGATATTACGCAGGTGTGGTAGGCGCCCACAATGCTTTGTGGACCTGGGGTAAGCGCAGTGGCGATTTTGAGTTGCCGCGCATGTGCGAAACCCATGATTATGCGGAAATCCTGCAGGCATATCAGCAAACGCATTTGCCTCCGCTGCGCATCGTACTGACGGGTTCCGGCCGCGTGGCATCCGGCGCTGCCAAAAACCTGCTCGATATGGGGATTCGGCAAGTCTCGCCCGAATCATTTCTGACGCAGGTATTTACGACTCCGGTGTTTACGCAGATTCAT
>JADLCC010000436.1 GCA_020847425.1 Saprospiraceae bacterium | reverse complement strand
TAGCGATAAACCTTAAACAAAATACAAAGTAATCGCGTTTGGTTCTGGAAAGTAAATTGTTTGGAAAACTTTTCAGTGCATTTTACGCGTAAACCATTGAGATGAGAAAAAAAGTTGTTGTCGTCGGGTCCGGATTTGCCGGGCTTTCTGCTGCCTGTAACCTGGCTGCAGCGGGTTTTGAGGTGACGGTATTGGAAAAAAATTCCGTACCGGGTGGTCGCGCGCGGCAGTTTCAGGCGGAGGGATTTACTTTTGATATGGGCCCGTCCTGGTACTGGATGCCTGACGTTTTTGAACAGTTTTTTGCGCGTTTTGGGAAAAAAGTGTCGGATTACTACGATCTGGTGCGCCTCGATCCTTCCTATGCCGTCATTTTTGGTGATGGCGATGTGATGCAGGTGCCGGCACAAATGCCGGAGTTGGAAGCGATGTTCGAACAATACGAACCGGGCAGCGCCTTGCATTTGCGCAAATTCCTGGAGGAGGCAGCCTATAAATACCGGGTGGGCATGACCGAATTTGTGCACAAACCCAGCAACAGCATCTTCGAATTTGCCGATTGGCGCATTCTCATCAGCCTTTTTCGGCTGCAAATGTTTACGCCCATTTCCAGGCAGGTGCGCAGTATGTTCCGGAATAAAAAACTGATCGACCTGCTGGAGTTTCCGGTTTTGTTTTTGGGCGCTACACCGCAAAAAACGCCCGCTTTGTACAGCCTGATGAATTATGCCGATATGGCGCTCGGTACCTGGTCTCCCATGGGTGGCATGTACAAGATCATTGAGGCGATGGTCGCGCTGGCGGAAGAACTGGGCGTAAAAATAGAACTGGGACAGGAGGTCATACATATAGAGGCAACCAATGGCCATGCTACCGGTGTTCGCACCCGGGAGGGACTGGAATTTGCCGCCGATGTGGTTGTGGGCGGCGCAGATTACCACCATATGGAAACCGCGCTGCTGGATAAACACCTGCGCAATTACACCGACCGCTACTGGGAAAGCCGGACCATGGCGCCTTCGAGCCTGCTGTGGTACCTCGGCGTGAACAAACGTATTCCGCGCTTGAAACACCACAACCTCTTTTTTGATGAGGATTTTGCACTGCATGCACAAGAGATTTATGAAGACCCCAAATGGCCTTCCAAACCACTTTTCTACGTCAGCGCGCCGTCGGTCACCGATGCTTCGGTTGCCCCGGAAGGATGTGAAAACCTGTTTATACTGATCCCGGTAGCGCCCGGTCTGGAAGATACCGATGCGGTACGCGAGCGGTATTACGAGATGGTTATGGCGCGTCTTGAAAAGCACGTTGGGGAAAATATCCGCGATGCAGTGGTGTACAAGCGCTCGTACGCCCATGCCGATTTTGCTGCCGATTACCATGCTTTTAAAGGAAATGCCTATGGTTTGGCCAATACTTTGCTGCAAACGGCCTTTTTAAAACCGAAAATGAGAAACCGGAAAGTCAATAACCTATTTTATACCGGACAATTAACTGTACCAGGCCCCGGCGTGCCGCCTTCGCTCATCAGCGGACAGGTGGTGGCTGGGGAAATCAGCAGACTATTTACGTGAGTGGTGAGTCGTGAATCGTGAGTGGCGCTTCGCCTAAGTCTTCTGCGTTTAGTTTGGGCGAAGCGCCACTCACGATTCACGATTCACCACTCACGATTCACGACTCACCACTCACGATATGAATCATCTTCAACTTTTTAATGACACCTGTTTCGAGTGCAGCGGACTGATTACCAGGCGTTATTCCACTTCTTTTTCGATGGGGATACGCCTTTTTGATCAGCGGTTCCGCGCACCGATCTGCGGCATATACGGGTTCGTTCGTTTTGCAGACGAAATCGTGGATACTTTTCATACTTATCCGAAAGAGGCTTTGTTGCGCCGTTTTCGGGAGGATACTTTTCGGGCCATTGAAGAACGCATCAGTCTTAATCCAGTTTTACATTCTTTTCAACAAGTGGTACATGCCTATGGTATTGAACTTGAACTGATCGAAGCCTTTTTGCACAGCATGGAAATGGACCTGACCGAATCGGCCTATGACCCTGCCGGCTACGATACGTATATCTATGGTTCAGCGGAAGTTGTGGGGCTTATGTGCCTGCGGGTTTTTTGTGAAAACGACGATGCCCGCTATCAAAGCCTGAAAGATCCGGCGTGTCGGTTGGGTGCGGCGTTTCAAAAAATCAATTTCCTGCGCGATATCAAAAGCGATTTTGACGAACGCGGGCGGGTGTATTTCCCGGGGGTTGATTTTCAACATTTTACGATGGAAGAGAAACGCCGCATCGAAGCGGATATCAAGGCGGATTTTGATGCTGCCCTGGATGGCATCAGGCTGTTGCCACGCGGCGCCCGCCTGGGCGTGTACCTGGCTTACAAATATTACACGCAGTTGTTTTACAAAATACGTAATGCCCCCGTGCAACGCGTAGCCCAGGAGCGTTTTCGGGTGTCGTCGAAACGGAAAGTGTATTTGTTGTTCAGTTCGGCGCTGCGGCACCAGTTGAATTTTTTGTAGTGACCGTCTTTGAATTCCGACCTTTCGTCGGCTGAAAAAGCCTCTCTATCAGGTAAGCCGTACAGGATTGCAACCCGCGGGGAAAACTTGCTGTCTATTGGATCAAATTTCAACAGCAACTGAATAACTCATTATATGAAAACCCGAATTTTTGCAACTGCCCTTATCTGTTTCTTTTTCCATTTGGCACAACCGGTTTCTGCCGCAACACCCGCATCTGATCCGGAAGTAAAAGTAGTGGTCAGCGCCAAACGCATCTGGCTGGTGACCGATGAACTGTCCGTCAAAAGCCTGAATGTTCAGGTATTCGACCAAAAAGGCGTAGTAGTGATGGAAAAAACGTTCTCCTCCAAAATGACCGACTGGTCCTTACAGATTGAAAACCTGCCGAAAGGGTGTTACACCGTTAAAGTCGGCGCACAGCAGGCAACTTGTTTTAAGCGCTGATTGTAGTTATCGGTTATCCGTTATTAGTTATCCGGCTTGATACTCAAGCATTTGTATAAAAAATAACTCAGGCTGATATTAACTAGGCGCTTATGCAAAATTAGGAATTGGTAAATCTTCTCTAATGCATTGACTAACATTGCTTTTTGCCCTTTCCAATTTTGCCCTTTTACTTGCGAATTTGAGTATTTGATAAAAAATGTTCTATAAGGTGGTTACCGCCCTGTTTTGTGCCATATGAAGCGGGGCGGTTTTTTATTCTATTTCCACTTTTTAAACACATAAAACACCACCACTCCCAACGCCAGCAACCCCAACCCCGGCAACGCCTGCCCGGGTCGTTCCAGCAACGTATTCACTGCAAAAGCAGCCGAAATCAGCACAAAAAGCAGCGGTACCACCGGATAACCCCAGGCCTGCACAGGTCGCGGGGTGTCCCTTTGTTTCCTGCGCAGCACAAAAACCGCTGCACCGGCCAGCCCCATAAAAGCAATATCCAGGAAAGTGACAAAGGTGATGATTTGGTCGAACAGCCCGCGGAAATACAGCAGCACGGCCAGCGCCCAGACGACCTGTACTAGCATGGCCACCACCGGCGTGTGCCAGCGTGGGTGTACATAAGCGAGTTGCCGGAAAAACACGCCGTCTCTGGCCATCGCAAAATAGATCCTCGGCGCCGACATCGTATATATACTGATGGTCCCGAAAATGGAAAGGGCAATAGCCACAGCGACGGCTTTACCGCCCCAGGATGCCACGGTTGCCATGGCATCGCCGGCTACACGCGGAGATTGGGCAATGGTTTCCAGCGGCAACAAGCGCAGATAAGCCAGGTTGATGAGCAGGTACATAGCCGTAACAATCAGCACGCCCAGGAACATCGCCCGCGGCACCGTCCGCTGCGCGTCTATGGCTTCACCGGCCATGTAGGACGCGTGGTGCCAGCCGCCGACGGAGAACAGTACCCCGATAAGGCCGGTGAGTATGGCCGTGGGGAGATGCGCCGGAATGTTTTCGGCTAATGAAAAATCGAGCTGCACCCGGGCTGGGTCGTAAAAAACAAACCCGGCCACAATGATGCCGCTGATGGAAAGCAGTTTCAATCCGGTGAAAAAGTTGGAAAGGCCCTGGCTGACGTTCACGCCCAGGATATTGATGCCCGTGAGCGCCAGCATAGTCAGGGCAGCCACGCCTGTTTTGGCGTTTTCACCCATATCAGGCACGAATATTTTCATATACTCGGCAAACGCCACGCACAAACCCGCAAGGGCTCCCGTGTTGATGACGAGCAAAATGACCCATCCGTACAGGAAACCGGCCATTTCGCCGTATGCTTCTTTCAGGTAAACGTACACGCCGCCCGAACCGGGGAACATGCCGCCCAGTTCGCTGAAGGTCAAAGCGCCGCTCAGGGCAATAACGCCGCCGAGCGCCCAGACGGCCAGTACCAGGCTTGCATTGGGTACGGCATGGGCAATTTGTGCCGGCGTGACAAAAATGCCGGACCCGATACAGGAACCGACAGCGATCATGGTGAGGCCGTAGAGGGTGAGTTTCTTTTGAAGATGGGACATATTACTTCCCTTTCTTCACTCCACCTCCCTTAAAAGATTTACCTCTGTTGCTGGGATTCCCTGATTTGGAGGAATTAAAATGGTTGTTTTTGCCGCCAAATGGTTGGAATGGCTGCTTTTT
>JADLCC010000435.1 GCA_020847425.1 Saprospiraceae bacterium | reverse complement strand
TCCGGCGCTTCCACCGGTGTCCGCATCCTCCCGCCAGGTCGGATCGGCCTGAATGGCCAGCCGTTGCGACTCATGAATAGCGATAGCCCAGGCCGTTTCGCGTGCGCTGGTGACCAGCAGGGCAATGTTTTTTATTTTGTCCGGCAGCAGGTATGCAAATTCCATCACCTGATGGCCGCCGCAGGAGCCTCCAATGCACAAGGCTATTTCATTGACTCCCAGGTGAATGCGCAGTAAATCGTGTGCCTGTACAATGTCCCGTATACTAAATAGCGGAAAATCGGCGCCATAAGCACGGCCTGTTTCAGGTGAAATACTGCGCGGGCAGGTGGTGCCGTAGCAGGAACCCAGGATATTGGCGCACACGATAAAATAACGTTTAGGGTCCAACACCTTATCCCGGCCGAAAATCCCTTCCCACCAGTCGGCCACATGAGAATTGGCCGTCAGGGCATGGCATACCCAAATTACGTTGTCGCCTTCCGGATTGAGCGTTCCGTAGGTATGGTAGGCGATAGTGAGTTGAGGCAACACGGCGCCGGTTTCCAGCTCCAGCGGCTGGTCGTGGTAGTAAAACTGTAGTCCGGGAATCTCTACCGGTATCAAATAATCGGCTCCTTGCATTACACCTTACTGATTTTCAAGGCATTATCAATATCTGCGATAATATCGTCGATGTGTTCCAATCCGGCAGAAATACGAATCAGTCCGTCGCTGATGCCCGCATCTTTCCGGGCTTCTGCGGTCATTTTGGCGTGGGTGGTCGAAGCCGGGTGTGTGGCGATGCTGCGTGTATCGCCCAGGTTGGCGCTCAGCGACAGCATTTGCAAGGCATCCAGAAAACGACGCCCCTGTTCGAGGCCGCCTTTCACTTCAAAAGTAACCAGTCCACCGCCGTTTTTCATTTGCTTCCGTGCAACAGCATGTGCGGGATGGCTTTCCAGGAAAGGATAGCGCACCTGTTGTACTTCATCGTGTGAGGAAAGGTATTTCGCCAGGGCCAGTGCGTTGTCGCAATGGCGGTCGAGTCGAACAGCGAGGGTTTCGAGGCTTTTGGACAGCAGCCAGGCATTAAAAGGCGACAGAGAAGGCCCGGTGCTCCTGCAGAATTTTTTTATTTCCGCCAGCAAATCGGCCCGGCCGGCTACCAGTCCGCCCAGCACGCGGCCCTGTCCATCCAGGAATTTGGTAGAAGAGTGCGTAATCAAATCGGCCCCGAATGCGGCAGGTTGTTGCAGATAAGGTGTTGCAAAACAATTATCTACGTTAAAAATCAGGTTATTGTGTTTTGCAAAACGCCCGGCGGCTTCTAGGTCGATAATATCCAGTCCGGGGTTGGAAGGCGTTTCGATAAACAGCATTTTCGTATTGGGCCGCACGGATGCCTGCCAGTTGGCGGTATCCGTTTCCAGCCAGTCGCAGGTGATGCCCCAGCGCGGCAACCATTGTGTAAATACGGTAAACGTAGCGCCGAAAATGGCTTTTGTTGCCAGCATATGATCGCCCGCCCGCAACAAACCCATGATGGACGCAAAAATAGCCGCCATCCCGCTGGAGGTACAAACGGCATCGTCCACACCTTCCATGGCGGCCATTTTTTGTTCCAGTTCGCTGCAATTGGGATTGGTAAAGCGGCTGTAAATATTGCCTTCCTGTTCGTCTGCAAAGAGGGAACGCATTTGTTCCGCATCGTTGAACACAAAACTGGAAGTAGGAAATATCGGTGTGCTGTGTTCCCTGTGCTGCGAACGTTCGGTTTGCAGCCGGATAGCGGTTGTTTCAAATTTCATGTGTGCAGGTTTAAGGGAATGATGAATGATGAATGATGAATGATGAATATTTAAACATCTGTACTACTACTTGAATTTACTTATTATGTTGATAATCAAGTACCCAAGCCGTATAAAATAGCCTTTGGGGGAAATTATTCATCATTCATCATTCATCATTCATCATTCATCATTCATCATTCATCATTCATCATTCATCATTCATCATTCATCATTTTCCAATCATACGTGATCTCGGCCGTTTTATCCAGCATACGACCTACGCTGCAATACTTTTCAACGGAAAGCCGGAGGGCTTCTTCCACCCGGTCGGCGCGAAGGTCGCCTTTCAGGATAAAATGCAGGTGAATTTTAGTAAAAACGGCAGGTACCTGATCGGTTGCGCGCTGGCCATCGACTTCCACGCGCAGGTCTTCCAGGGGTTGGCGCATTTTTTTCAGGATAGCGACAACGTCCATGCTGCTGCAGGAGGCAAGGCTGACCAGCAGCATTTCCATCGGCCGCATGCCCAGCCCTTCCCCGCCAATCTCCGGGCTGCCTTCAACAACGACAGTATTACCTGCTGCATTGGCGCCTTCAAAACGAACTGCCTGATTGATTCTTTGAAGTGTAACTTTCATGGTAATTCCATATTTTGAGGGACAAAAGTAGGGTAAACATCGGTAGATAAAGTATTGCGGATAGAGAACGAAGGGCAAAAATCTGCGTTCAGGGTACTTTTCAGCCTCTTTTTACATCTTGAAAAACAGAATGATATTTTGGAGTCGGGAAGAAAAAGAACGAAAATATTCTGCTTATTTTGTTCACAAAGAATAATTGATCTTATTTTAACAGTAATCAAAAAACTTATCTTTCAATTGCGATGGTTTCCAGAATATAAAATACTTTTGCAACAGTCCTACCAAATTAATTACCGGCCAAAGTCCAACTGCTCTATACCAGAGGTGACACCATGTCAAGCCACAGAGCAAGCCGGAAACCACGCGACCAACAGCACCATATTTCTGTAACGCGGGCATACAAACTACTAAAAAATTGACCAGTTCCGACCCACTGTCCGGTGTCGGGGTGGACTTGTTATGCACCTTGTCAACAACTTTTGTACAACTAATTTCACCTTCACAATCAGCTTATTATGAACAAAATTACACTCAAACAAGCTGCTCCTTTTGCTTTGCTGTCTGTCGTTGCCCTGGCATCGATTTTTGCGCCTTCCATGCCGATGTTTGTAGATGACGGCAAATACAGCGCTGCCGATATAGCATGGATTATTGTAGCAACAGCGCTTGTTTTCCTCATGACCCCTGGCCTGGCGTTTTTTTACGGCGGTATGGTACACCGCAAAAACGTCATCTCCACAATGATGAAAAGTGTGGTTGCCGCCGGAGTAGTCAGCGTATTGTGGGTTACAGTCGGGTTTAGCCTTGCCTTTGGAGAGAGTATGGGCGGATTTATTGGCAACCCTTTTACATTCTGGTTCTTCAAGGATGTTGGTTCGGGTGCACCCTGGAGCCTGGCTCCCACCATTCCGCTTACCCTTTTTGCACTTTTCCAACTGATGTTTGCCATCATTACACCGGGTCTGGTTGTAGGCGCTGTGGCAGAAAGGATCCGTTTCACGTCGTACATTCTGTTTACCGCGTTGTTCAGCCTGTTCGTGTATGCTCCGCTGGCACACTGGGCCTGGCATCCGGAAGGATTTTTGTTTAAAATGGGAGTGCTCGACTTTGCGGGTGGTACTGTTGTACACATTTCTGCCGGTTGCGCCGCTTTGGTTGGCGCCCTCGCACTGAAACGCCGTATTGCGCACATGGAAAACAAGGAAATTCCGCCTGCCAACGTGCCCTATGTACTGATCGGTACCGGTTTGCTCTGGTTCGGCTGGTTCGGTTTTAACGCCGGTTCTGCTCTGGGCGCCAATGGCCTGGCTGTTTCGGCTTTCGCAACCACCAATACTGCCGCAGCTGCCGCAGGTTTGTCCTGGATGTTTTTTGATGTATTGAAAGGTAAAAAACCATCCGTACTGGGTTTCTGTATCGGTGCTGTCGTAGGCCTGGTAGCCATCACGCCCGGCGCCGGTTTCATCGCCATCCCACAGAGTATTTTTGTTGGGGTTGTTGCCGCGATTATCTCGAATGTTGCGGTGTACTACAAGTCCAAATCCACGCTGGATGATACGCTCGACGTATTTCCCTGCCACGGTATCGGCGGTATGGTCGGTATGTTGCTGACAGGTGTTTTCGCAACCAAAGCGGTTAATGGCGCGGGCGCCGACGGTTTGTTCTACGGCAATTTCGAGTTTTTCTTCACTCAGGTGAAAGGCCTCTTTGTTGCTGTGACATACAGTACCGTTGTGTCATTCCTGATCTTCAAACTCATCAACCTGATCGAGCCGATGCGCGTAAGTTCTGCAGACGAAGAACTCGGCCTGGATGCTTCCCAGCACAATGAAAAATATGTACAGGGAACGCTGCTCGTACCTCAGGCCAATGGCAAACTTTCGGAGGTAGCCGTTGAAGACTAGAAGTGAGAGGTGAGAAGTGAGAGGTGAGAGACCGTAGAGTGTACCGCTCTGCCTAAATAATTGTAGTACGGAGTAGTACACTCTACGGACTCTCACTTCTCACCCTCTCACTTCTCACTTCTACATAAAAAAAGGCGCGGCTGTTACAAACGCTTCTGGAACAAGCGTTAAGCCGCACCAATTCATTTCACTATCCATAAAATGAACTGCAATGTTACAAAGATTCTTTGCAACAGGCATAGCCTTGTCATGCCTTTTCGTTGCTCAAGCACAACAATCCGCACCTGCGGTTGATTCCACAGCCGCTGCTCCGGCGCCCAGTCCATTTACATTTAGTGGCGCAGCAGATGCGTATTATCGCTACAATTTAGGTGAAGACGTCACCAACAACCTGACGAGTTTTACCAATTCGCAAAATTCGTTCGAGTTGGGTATGATCAGCGTAAAAGGCGAGCACACCAAAGGTAAAGTAGGCATGGTTGCTGATATCGGTTTTGGCAAACGCGCCGAGGAGTTTTCTTATGCCGACGACAATACCCGCTTCATTATCAAACAGTTATACCTGTCTTATACGATCAAGAACAAGGTAAAACTGACTGCGGGCAGTTGGGCCACACATGTGGGTTACGAGCTGGTAGATGCATTTGGCAACCGCAATTACAGCATGTCCTACATGTTTTCCTACGGCCCGTTTTTCCATACAGGCCTGAAAGCGGAAACCAGTTTTGGGAAAAGCGGATTTATGCTGGGCATCGCCAATCCGACCGACCTGAAATCGGCCAGTTTCAGCGATAAATACATCATTGCCCAATACAGCGTTGCTTCCAAAAACGACAAGTTGAAAGCATACCTGAATTTCCAGGCAGGAAAACCAAACGAGGTCACCAAAGTATCGCAGGTGGATCTGGTTGTAACTGGTGCTGTTTCCGACAAGTTCAGCATTGGCCTGAACGGCACATTGGCAGGTGTAAAAAGCAAACCGACCCTCGATGGCGAATACGGTGATGCCAGCAACTGGTTCGGTGCAGCGGTTTACCTCAATGTCGATCCTGTTTCCTGGATGGGCCTTACGCTGCGTTCGGAATACTTCAGCGACGACGACCAACTGAACGTATTCAGTACTGCCGCAGCAGGTGGAAATATTATCGCCACTACCCTGTCGGCCAATTTTAAAGTCGACAACCTGACGTTTATTCCTGAAATTCGTTTTGAAAAAGCATCGGAAGACATCTATCTGGATTCTTCTGCCGCCGCAACGGATGCCAGCACGACTTTCCTCCTGGCTGCCGTTTATAAATTCTGAGTATGCTTAGTTATTGGTTATCAGTTATTGGTTATCCGTCTTGATAATCAATAACTGATAACCGATAACAACTTAAGGGTAACGTTACTTGACCATCATTTCAATCATTCACTGGTTGTTTTTCCATAATTCTCTCCCGAATATTTCTGCACTGGAAATATTCGGGTTTTTTATTTGAAGATAATTTTTTGTTAATTCAGTAGCCAACCCCTTGCATTCTCCCTGAATACCCTTTTGTTTGCACTGCTTTACACCAAACTATTACCAATTTCAAGTTTTCTACTTTTCCAAATTTTACAAAGGCGACTACGTCCTGCATTTTTGTTGAATTGAAAATGAAAAAAAATACTTCCATCGGGTCCTTTTTTGCTGCGACGCTCGTCGCCCAAAGGCATGGGGTTTTTTCCGTTCCTGCATCAGGAGTGGTTTTAGGTAATACGCTTCCGTATCCCTACAGGGTGCGACGATAAATTCCACCAGTACACACGAATGTTGTGACAAGTGGTTTCGTCCGTGATGGGCGAGACTGCTATTTTCTCATTTTGGCGATTTGTGACCTAATCGGTTCCAAATCAACCATTTCCGCACTTTTTTCGATTTTTTATAATGGAACAACAATTTTTCAAGGTCATTGTGGCCGGGACAGAACACTTTGATTTGGCGCCCATGATTTGCGAGGAGATGGCAGCATCGGCAAAAGCGCGGGGAACAGGTATCGCCAGACGGACGCCGGAATACCTCCAGCAGAAAATGACGGAAGGCAAAGCCGTGATCGCTTTCTCCATGCAGGGCGAATGGGCCGGCTTTTGTTATATCGAAACCTGGAGCCACGGGAAATATGTAGCCAATTCGGGCCTGATCGTATCGCCCAACTTCCGGAAAGGCGGCCTGGCACGCATGATCAAACGGAAAATATTCGACCTGAGCCGGAACATGTATCCCGATGCGAAAATTTTCGGACTCACAACCGGACTGGCTGTAATGAAAATCAACTCCGACCTGGGCTACGAACCGGTTACCTATTCCGAACTAACCGACGACGACGCCTTTTGGGCAGGCTGCAAAAGTTGCATCAACTACGATATCCTGGTGAGTAAAGAACGCAAAAACTGCCTTTGCACCGCTATGTTGTACGATCCCGCAGAACAATTGCAAAGTCTGGAACAACCGGCAGAAACAAGGCAAATGGCAACCGGAGAAGGAATGACATTTGCTTCCTGGTTGGCCCTAATCGGTTATCAGTTATCTATTATCCGTTATTGGTTTGGCAACACTTGGCTGTCTTATTTATCCAAACCAAGAGTTATGAAACCAATAACGAATAACCAATAACCGATAACTAACATGAAAAAAGTCCTCCTCGCCTTTTCCGGCGGTCTCGATACGACTTATTGCGCCCTGTACCTGAAAGAACAAGGCATGGAAGTACACGCGCTCACGGTTCAAACCGGCGGTTTTGACGCCGAAGAACTGGCGCGCATTGAAGCCCACGCCTGGTCGCTGGGCGTAGCATCCTTTGCAGTAGCGGATGTGACCGATCAATATTACGAAGGCTGCCTGCGGTACCTGATTTATGGAAATGTGCTGAAAAACGGCACTTATCCGCTCAGCGTCAGTGCCGAACGAATTATCCAGGCCATTACCGTGGCCGAACACGCCAAAAGTATCGGCGCAACAGCCATTGCACACGGCAGCACCGGCGCGGGCAACGACCAGGTGCGTTTCGATATGGTGTTTCAGAGTATGCTACCGGAGGCCGAGATTATTACGCCCATTCGCGACCAGCGTCTGAGCCGGGAGGCTGAAATCGAATACCTGAAACAACGCGGCGTTTCCATGAATTTTGAAAAAGCCGCATACAGCATCAACAAGGGACTTTGGGGCACCTCCGTGGGCGGGCGCGAAACGCTCGGCAGTCGCCTGAACCTGCCGGAATCTGCCTGGCCGACTCCCGTCAGCAAAACGGAACCTGAAGCACTGAGCCTTACTTTCGAAAAAGGTGAACTCAGCGCCGTAAACGGCAAAACGTTTGAGCATCCGGCGCTCGCTATCAATCACTTACAGGCCATCGCGCAGCCTTTCGGCATCGGGCGCGACATCCACGTAGGCGACACCATCATCGGTATCAAAGGCCGCGTAGGTTTTGAAGCAGCCGCTCCGCTGCTGATCATCAAAGCCCACCACCTGCTGGAAAAACATACCCTGACCAAATGGCAACTGTACTGGAAAGACCAACTGGCTACCTGGTACGGCAACTGGCTGCACGAAGGCCATTTGCTCGACCCAACCATGCGGAATATTGAAAAATTTCTGACCGACAGCCAGCAAACCGTCAGCGGCACAGTATTTATCACGCTGCATCCGTACCGTTTTGCCCTCGACGGCATCGAAAGCCCCCACGACCTGATGAGCAGCAAATTCGGCAGTTACGGGGAAATGAACACCGGCTGGACGGGTGACGATGTAAAAGGTTTTGCAAAAATATTTGGCAATCAAACGGCGATTTATCACGCGGTGAATAGTAAGGAGGTTTGATGGTTGGATAGTTTGATGGTTTGAAGTGGCAACCCAAGGCTTGAGTTGCCACTTCAAACCATCAAACCCTATCAAACCATCAAACCCTTCTCAAACCATCAAACAATGACCAACATTCGCATCGGTATTATCGGAGGCGCCGGGTACACCGGTGGCGAACTCCTGCGTATTGTGTTGCAACACCCCGGTATCGAAACGGTGTTTGTGCACAGCAAAAGCAATGGAGGGCAGCCTGTTGCGTCCGTTCACCGCGACTTGAGCGGAGGTACCGACCTGCGTTTTTCCGCTGATTATCAAACAGATGTGGATGTCTGGTTTCTTTGTGTCGGTCATGGCGAAGCACAACAATTGCTGAAAAGTATCGAACTGCCCGCTGCATTGCGCATTATCGACCTGAGCCAGGATTTCCGGCTTGCCGCGCAGGCGCAACCGGGCGACCGGCAGTTTGTGTACGGGCTGCCGGAACTAAACCGGACTGCCATTCAATCTGCCCGCAACATCGCCAATCCGGGTTGTTTTGCTACTGCGATTCAACTTTCCCTGTTGCCGCTGGCCGCAGCGGGTATTTTGCAAACGGTGCATGTCACCGGCATCACAGGCGCTACCGGCGCGGGACAAAGCCTGCAAGCCAGTCAGCATTTTGCCTGGCGCGCCAACAACATTTCGGCCTACAAAACGCTCTGTCATCAGCACCTGGGGGAAATCAACCAATCGCTGGGGCAATTGCTGGGACAACAACCCGCGCCGGTACATTTTATTCCATGGCGGGGCGATTTTACACGCGGCATTTTCAGCAGTGCCTGCACTTTTTTTGAAGGCAGCCTGGAAGAGGCGCAGCATCTGTTCGAAGATTTTTACCGCGACCACCCGTTCACGCACCTCAGCCGGGAACCGATCGATTTGAAACAGGTGGTGAACACCAACAAATGCCTGCTTTTCCTGGAAATACAAGACAATCAATTGGTTATACACGCCGCTATCGACAATTTGCTGAAAGGCGCCAGCGGCCAGGCCGTGCAGAATATGAATTTGATGTTCGGGTTGGAAGAGACGAGCGGGCTGCGATTGAAGGCCACTTACTTTTAAGTGTTTTGGGGTTTTTGTGTTTTGGTGTTTTAGGCTGCCAACTCCGGAATACTGAAATACCAAAAGCGAAGCACCTCTAAAACACCAAAAAACTAAAACACCAAAACACTTAATCAACCATGCAACTTTTCGACGTTTACCCCCTTCAGGACATTACCATCGACAAAGCCCGCGGCTCCTGGGTATGGGATACGCAGGGCCGCAAATACCTCGACATGTACGGTGGCCACGCTGTGATCAGCATCGGTCACACCCATCCGCATTATGTAAAAAGGGTGACGGCGCAGTTGAAAAAGATCGGATTTTACTCCAATTCGGTTAAGATGCCCATTCAACAGGAGTTGGCTGAAAAACTAGGGCAGGTTTCCGGAAAACCTGATTATCAATTGTTTCTGTGCAATTCAGGCGCAGAAGCCAATGAAAATGCTTTCAAACTCGCCTCTTTCGCCACCGGGCGCAAAAAAATAGTGGCTTTCAAAGGCGCTTTTCACGGCCGCACCTCCCTGGCGGTATCGGCTACCGACAATCCCAAAATAGTGGCGCCGGTGAACCAGACCGACCATGTGATTTTCCTGCCTTTCAACGACCCTGTCGCACTGGACAACTGCTTCCGTGAGCACGGCAGTGTAATTGCAGCCGTGATCACGGAAGGCATTCAGGGCGTAGGCGGCATACAGGTGGCCGGCGATGCTTTTTTGCAAAAAATCCGCAGCCTCTGCGATGCGCATGGTTCTGTATTTATAGCCGACAGCGTGCAATGCGGTTACGGTCGGAGCGGCCGCTTTTTTGCCCACGATTTTTCCGGCGTGCAGGCCGATATTTACTCCGTCGCAAAAGGGATGGGCAATGGTTTCCCGGTTGCAGGTATCCTGATCGCGCCCCATCTCAAACCCTGGCACGGTATGCTCGGCACCACCTTCGGCGGCAACCCGCTGGCATGCGCCGCAGCATTAGCGGTTTTGGAAGTCATTGAAAATGAAAACCTTATATCAAACGCCGCTGCAACCGGAGCATACCTGGCTTCGGAATTGCGCCAACTCCCGGGCATCCGCGAAGTACGCGGGCGAGGCCTGATGATCGGGATCGACTTGCCCGAAGAACTGGCTCACTTGCGCAAGGATTTGTTGATGAAAGCAAGGGTTTTTACCGGAGAAGCCAAACCGAATGTGATCAGGTTGCTGCCTTCGCTGGCGATTACGCGGGAAGAAGCCGAGTTGTTTTTAAAAAAATTCCGGCAATTGGTTGGGACCTTAGCGGTGAGGTGACATCTTCGACGTAGGAGAAGGTGTCATCTCACTGCTAAAACGCTATCGTGAAGAGATGTCACCTGCTCGTACCTCGCAGATTACTCCTCTTCACTGGTCCTCATTGACGACAAATAAAGTAGAAAGCCACACTATGCAACAATTCACCTCCGTTCAGGATATTTCCGATGTACAAGCGCTGGTTCAGGAAGCGCTGGAACTCAAAGCCGGCCCATTTGCTTTTCAACACCTGGGCAGGAACAAAACCCTGGGACTTGTTTTTATGAATCCCAGCCTGCGCACCCGGCTGAGCACCCAGATTGCCGCTCAAAACCTGGGTATGAACGTATTGGTCGTCAATGCCGACAAGGACAGTTGGGCCATGGAATTTGCCGATGGCGCGGTGATGGACGGGGCGACGGTGGAGCATGTGAAAGATGCTGCGCCTGTTTTGGGTAGTTATTTCGATATAGTTGGCGTACGCTGCTTTCCCGGGCTTCAATCGCGGGAGGCCGATTATTCGGAACATATCATGCGGCAATTTATCCGCCATACAGGCAAGCCATACGTAAGCCTTGAATCGGCCACCTTGCACCCCCTGCAAAGCCTGGCCGATTGTATTACGATACAGGAACACCGCCCTGCACACCGCCCGAAAGTGGTGCTGAGCTGGGCACCACACATCAAGCCTATCCCCCACCCTGTCGCCAATTCTTTTGCCGAATGGATGTGCCGCTCGGATGTGGATTTTGTAATCACCCACCCGGAAGGTTACGAACTCGACCCACAGTTTACAGGCAATGCACGTATCGAGTACAACCAGCAAAAAGCCCTCGAAGGTGCTGATTTTGTGTACGTTAAGAACTGGAGCAGTTACCGGGATTATGGGAAAGTGCTGTGCACGGATGTCGACTGGATGCTCACCGAACGCCACCTCGAACCTACTAACCGGGCCAAAGTGATGCACTGCCTTCCCTTGCGCCGCAACGTCGAGCTCAGCGATGAAATACTGGATGGGCCGCACAGCCTGGTGCAGATGCAGGCAGCCAACAGGGTTTTTGCAGCGCAGGCTGTGTTGAAGCGCATGCTGGGACAGAAGTGAGAGGGTGAGAGAAAGTTCGGTTAAAATACCCAACTTTGTGCAAAATCTGTACGCCATATGACATCCAGGCCGAACAGTATCAGACAGTTCGCATCAAGTATCGTTTGCGTGATCAGCGTCGCCGGTGCGTGCTACCTGTTTTCGGAAATCATCGGTTACCGGTCCATTGCGCTGATCCTCCTGCTTACGGTTTCCATTCTGGCCATGCGGCTCAGTTTGTATCCGGTGCTCCTGGCGGCCTTGCTCAGCGCGCTCATCTGGGACTATTTTTTTATACCGCCACATTATACCTTTCATATCAACAGTTATGAGGACGCACTCATGCTGGCGATGTATTTTATTGTAGCCTTGCTCAATGGCGTCCTGACGGCCCGTATCCGTTTTTTTGAAAAAATCGCCCGCGAAAAACAGGCCAAAACACAGACGCTCGAACTGTACGACACCCTTTTCGACGCTTTGTCGCATGAACTGCGCACGCCTATCGCAACCATTCTGGGCGCATCCGACCACTTGCTTTCCGGCGCGCCGAACCTCGATGAAAAAGGCAAAAACACCCTGATGCTCGAAATCAACAAAGCCTCGGAGCGCCTGAACTACCTGACGGAAAACCTGCTGAATATGTCGCGGCTCGAATCCGGGTTCATTCAGCCCAAGGCCGACTGGTGCGATGTATCGGAGTTGGTTTACATGGTCGTCAACCGCCTCGAAGAAGTGTTGCACAAACACCGGGTTCAGGTAGACATACCTGATAACCTGCCGTTGGTAAAACTCGATTTTGGCTTAATGGAGCAGGTTTTGCAAAATCTGCTGCTCAACGCCGCCAAACACACCCCGGAAGGTTCGCGCATTTTTATTGCTGCCAATGCCCTGAACCAGGAATGTATCATTGAGATTTCCGACAGCGGCAACGGCTTTAATGCCGCAGATTTGCCCCATATCTTTGAAAAATTTTACCGAACCCGTAATACCGGTGCCGGCGGTCTGGGGCTTGGCTTGTCCATCGTAAAAGGTTTTGTGGAAGCGCAAGGCGGCAGCATTTCCGTGGAAAGCCTGCCGGGATCCGGTGCGCATTTCCGCATTCGGATACCCGTTGAACTGAACTACCTGAAACCGGAAAATGAAGACTGAAGCCACTATATTGATCATCGACGACGAGCCGCCCATTCGCAGGCTGCTGGAAATCACGCTGTCGGCCCAGCATTACCGCGTACTGGAAACGGGAACGGGCAAAGACGGGCAAATTGCAGCAGCGATGCATCCGCCCGACCTGATCATTCTCGATCTGGGACTGCCGGATGAAGACGGACAATCTGTCCTGCTCAAACTTCGCGAGTGGTTTGCCAAACCAATCATCATATTATCGGCCCGAAACCAGGAAGAAGAAATTGTACAGGCACTCGATCACGGCGCAAACGATTACCTGACCAAACCCTTCCGAACCGGGGAGTTGCTGGCGCGTATCCGATCGGCGCTGCGTGTTTCCAGGGAAGAAGAAAATCAGCCCACCCGAACGTTTGGCGATCTGTGTATTGACTTTGTAGCCAGGCAGGTGCGTAAAAATGGCGAGATCGTACACCTGACGGCAACGGAATACGCCCTGTTTCTGCTATTGTTGCAAAATGAGGGACGGGTGCTGACCCACCAGTTTTTACTCAGAGAAATCTGGGGCAGCGCCTACGCCACCCAATCGCAGTATTTACGCGTATATATAGGGCAGTTGCGCAAAAAAATGGAAGACAACCCCAACCAACCCAGGTATATTGTCACGGCTTCAGGCGTGGGCTATCGCTTCTCCGGCGGATCTTTATAAAATCTTTATACCCGCTTTCAGACTTTTACACCGATTTTACACACAGCCCTTCACCTTTGTGCTATTGTTTTTGTAATGAAATAACTTTAGCACATGGAGAATGAAGACAATAAACCCACCCTAGCAGAATGGATTCAAATCATCTTTTGGTGGTTGTTTTCAATCTCGATGGCGCTTACCGTTTTTTTTAAAATAAAATACCTGCTTTTCAAATAAACGCATGAAACCTACTCATTCTGTTTCTTCAAAAGTCACCTTCGGTTCCCTGCTTGTTGCGCTTGGCATCATTTACGGTGATATCGGCACCAGTCCGCTTTATGTGATGAAAGCCATCGTCGACGACAAGGAAATCTCCGAAATGCTGGTGTATGGCGGCGTGTCGTGTGTATTCTGGACTTTGGTATTTCAGACTACTTTTAAGTACATTATCCTGACCCTTACGGCCGATAACCATGGGGAAGGAGGCATTTTTTCCTTGTATGCCCTGGTCCGCCGATATGGCAAAGGGCTCGTTTTTTCGGCGATGGTTGGTGCAGCCACCCTGCTGGCGGATGGCATGATCACGCCGCCTATTTCTGTGGCTTCGGCGGTAGAAGGTCTGGCCAAAGTGGCGCCCGAGTTACCCACTGTGCCGATTGTCATCGTGATCATTTCCTTTATTTTCTTTTTCCAGCGTTTCGGCACTCAAACGGTCGGCCGCGCATTCGGGCCCGTGATGGCGATCTGGTTTTCCATGCTGCTGGTGTTGGGTTTGGTACAATTGTTCCATTACCCTGATATTATCCAGGCACTCAGCCCGCATTACGCCGTACAATTGCTCACCCGGTACCCACATGGTTTCTGGCTCCTCGGGGCAGTATTTTTGTGCACTACGGGTGCGGAGGCGTTGTATTCCGACCTGGGCCACTGTGGCAAATGGAATATCCGGTATACCTGGATTTTTGTAAAAACAAGTTTGGTTGTCAACTACCTGGGTCAGGCGGGCTGGCTGCTGCACCACGGCGACAATTTCCTGTCCGGGCGCAATCCTTTTTATGAAATCATGCCCCATTGGTTTCTGATTCCGGGTATTATCATCGCAACTGCGGCTGCGATTATCGCTTCTCAGGCTTTAATCAGCGGTTCTTATACCCTGATCAGCGAGGCGATGTCCCTTAATTTCTGGCCGAGGGTTGGTGTGCGGCAACCAACGGAACTGAAAGGGCAGATTTATATTCCCAGTGTAAATATCATGCTCTGGGCGGGTTGTATCGCGGTGATGTTGTATTTCCAGAACTCGGAACACATGGAAGCGGCTTATGGATTGGCCATCACGCTGGCGATGATGACGACGACCATTCTGCTGAGCTATTATTTGTACCGGGTCAGAAAATGGCCGTTGGCACTTGTAGCATTTCTGAGTCTGATGTTCATTTTTATTGAACTGGCCTTTTTTGTCGCCAACCTCAAAAAATTCCCGGAAGGTGGTTTTATCACCCTGATCATCGGCGGCGTACTTTTTGCGATCATGTATTCCTGGTATTTTGCCCGCAAAATCAACAATAAACTGGTGCGGTTTGTGGACCTGTACACCTACCTGCCGCTGCTGCGCGATTTGAGCGAAGACGACGCCATACCGAAATTCAGTACCCACCTCATTTACCTGACCAAAGCGGATCACCGCAGCCATATCGAGGAAAAGGTGGTTAAATCCATTTTTTCCAAAAAACCGAAACGCGCGGACGTCTATTGGTTTTTGCACCTCAACCGCACCGACAGCCCGTATACGCTGAACTACGAGGTCAATGAATTGCTCGACGATAAAGTTATCCGCATCGATATCAACCTGGGCTTCCGGATCCAGCCGCGCACAGAGTTGTTTTTCAAAAAAATTGTGCAGGATCTGGTCAAAAACAAAGAACTGAACCTGCATATCCGCCCCGACGGCAGTACGAAATACAACCCGGAACCGGATTTCAAGTTTGTGGTGATCGAAAAATTCCTTTCTCTGGAAAATGAGTTTACCCTGCGAGAAAGTCTGCTGCTCAACAGCTACTTCACACTGAAAAAACTCAGCCAGTCCGACGAAAAAGCATTCGGCCTGGACAAATCCGATATCATCGTCGAGGATGTGCCATTGCTGGTGCAACCGGTGGAGAAACTGGATTTTAAACGGGTGTGAGAGCGTGAGTCTTGAATCGTGATACTTTAATCGTGTGTGGCATTTCGGTGAAGATGATTTAACACATTCCCCTTCACCGAAATGCCACTCACGATTCACGATTCACGTCTCACGATTCACAACTCAAAGTTCTTCTCCTGCGCGATCGAAAAAATCCCCAGTCCGTTTTCCAGGTTGTGAAAAACAGAAATGGGCTCGACCAGCGGGTTTTCATCTACGTCATAATTGGCCTGGTAGGAGCGCGACCACTTGAAGTAATCTTCCGTTACATTGCGCACACGGACCGTGACCGTGCTGTCCGGCCCGCCGTTGTTGCCTGAAAAACGAGCCTGGAATTTGTAAGATTGCCCGTCAAAAAACTGGTCGCTGATCAGTCCGCTGTTGCCAAATCCGAATTGCACATTGGGGTCGTTGTACCCGTCTACCGGAAGCGGATACTCGTAGATTCCTGTAGTATCATATGTTCCAGTTACAGGATCGTAGGTGTAATCGTAGTATTTTTTCAACAGGGTAACCTCGTAGTAGTTTTTCACGCTGGGCTGATCCTGCAAAAACAATTCAAGCAAGTCGAGCCGGTCGCCGAATTCGCCGGGAATTGCATTCCTGCGAATCCGCAAGGAATCCACCTGGAAATCGTTGGGAACCACCTGTACGGCACGCACGGTAGGATAATTGGGGTGCGCCGCCCGGATTTCGTACGTGCTTCCCGTCTGGAACGGATGCGGCATTAGCCCAACCAGCACAAAACTGCTGTCTGCACTTAAAGGGCTGAACGTCACCAATTTCTGGCCGTTTTCATACAGTTCTGCGGTAGCGCCTTTCACGTACCAGCCTTCATTTGCAGGTACCGTTTCGAGGATGCCGTAATTGCGGGTCACCGTTAGCCGGAGCAGCGAATCATTGTTGTCAAGCAGCAGGTGAAACGACAGTTGTTTATCGTATTCCGGCGGGTCGATTTTTACCGTCTGGCTAAAAAAGTCTTCCGTGCAAGCGTTGAGCAGGAGGGAAGCGGAGAGTATAAAAAAGATGTATTTCATGTTGTGTGTTGTGTTGATGAGGGTTGATAAAGGTTGATAAAGGTTGATAAGGGTTGATGAGGGTTGATGAAGGTTGATATTAATACCGTCGAAAAAAGTAAAAATTACAATGTTTATTGAGTGGATGAATATCAACCCTCATCAACCTTTATCAACCCTCATCAACCCCTTTTCTAAAACTTAAAGCTCCACGCGAAGTAAGGAATCACCGGGAACAGCGATGCCTTTTTCAGCACTGTTGTTGTTTCCCCGTTGGTGCTTTCCGTTTCCGTGAACAGGAAAAATGGATTTTTCCGGTTGTAGGCATTGTAAGCGCCGAAAGCCCAGGTACGCGTGTAGCGTCGTTTTTTCTTGGTAAATTCCAGCCCTACGTCCAGGCGGTTGTAGGACGGCATCCGGAAATTATTACGTTTCGGCGTATGGGTGGTTTCATACAGGTAACTGCTGTATGCGGACGGCCCCAGGTAACGTGAATTGCCGAGCGTGACGGCATTGCCGGTGGAATACACCCAACTGGCGGCCAGGGAGAAACGTTCGGTAAAATTGTAAGAACCTGTGACCTCGAAGTCGTGCCGGCGGTCGTATTTGTACGGAAAGACCTCTCCAAAATTGATGTCATCGAACTGCCGGGTGGCCCAGGAAAGGGTGTA
>JADLCC010000434.1 GCA_020847425.1 Saprospiraceae bacterium | reverse complement strand
TTTGCATCGAGTGGCAGGTAAAGATCTACCCGCGAGCCAAATTTGATAAAGCCCATGTCGCGGCCCTGTTCTACCTGTTCGCCTTCGCCGATGTACCACTTAATGCGTTTGGCGAGCGCGCCGGCTATTTGCCGCATCAATATTTCGCCTTTGCCAAAGTCGTACACCACGGTGGTGCGTTCATTCTCGGTGCTGCTTTTCGGATGCCAGGCTACGAGGTATTTGCCGGGGTGGTAGCGGAAATAATTCACCACGCCGCTCACCGGGTTGCGGTTGACGTGGACGTTGAAGGGCGACATAAAAATGGAAATTTGCAGTCGTTTTTCCTTGAAATATTCCGGTTCAAAAACCTCCTCGATGACGCAAACGCGCCCATCTGCCGGAGCATATACCAGTTGGTTGTCTGCAACGAGCACTTCCCGAACCGGGTTTCTAAAGAATTGAAGCAGAATGATATAGAAAACTACGGAAAGCACCAGCGCTGGCCAGAAAGCAATCGGCAGAAACTGTGCAATGACGATATTCAAGGCGAACAACAACAAGCCTGCAACGGTCAGCATCGTGCGGCCTTCTTTATGGATTCTGAACAACATTTTTTCTGATTTTTGAATTTCAGGGAGCAAAGATAGAATTTGGATGCAGTGCCGTACCCCGGAACTCTGTTCCGGGGCGGATTTTTTACTTTAAATATTTTCAGGTATTTCCCGGAACAGAGTTCCGGAGTACTATCCCAAACCCTGCTCAATCACCTCCCGGATATTCGGATAGACTACCACCCCGCTCTCCAGCCAAGTCCTTGGCTCTACCCACTGTATCTCCTCTATATCTTCTTCTGTTTGCGGAATGAGTTGGGTGTCAGCGGTGCGCATCCTGTACCACCAGGTTTTTTTCAGGATTCGCTGGCCTTTCAATTCATACGTGTGGTAGGTATAGGTGAGAAAAGCACCCAGAGAAACATGGACGAGGCCAGTCTCCTCCTGCACTTCCCTAACGGCGGCTTGTTCGGGCGTTTCACCTGGATCGATTTTTCCTTTTGGCAAATCCCAGGATGCCCGGCGGTAGAATACCAGCAGTTTGTCTTGTGTATTTTGAACAAATCCGCCTGCGGCTTCCAGTACTTTAAAACAAGCTTGGAAATCTGTCCAGAGCAAGTCTATATTTGGGTGATAAAGCACCACAGCCTTCAGATTTCGGTTTTTGTCGATTAAATCCAGGTATTGCCGCAACACTTTTTTTTTGCCAACATATAGCGCTACATGCGTGATTTTGTCGGCTTGAAGGCCCAATACTTGGGCGCCTTCTGGTGTGGTGAGAAAAACGGGTGTTCCGTTGTGGTAGATTTTATAGTTTTGCGGCACTTTTTTAAATTATTTTGCGGTAAAAGTAACGCATCTGTACTAGCAAAGTAGCCACGAATTACACTAATTTGCGCAAAACGAACCAATATTCGCGCAAATTGGTGTAATTCGTGGCTGCGTTAATAACCTAATAAATAAACAATCCTTTTGGAATCCGAAGTCGCACGCTATTTATTGGAAATCAAAGCCGTAAAGCTCAGTCCCAACGAGCCCTTCACCTGGGCCTCGGGCATGCTGTCGCCCATCTATTGCGACAACCGTGTATCGCTTTCGCACCCGAATGTTCGCACTTTTCTAAAAAAATGCCTGGCAGAAAAATCAAGCGACTTTGGTCCGTTTGATGTTGTTGCGGGTGTGGCTACTGCCGGCATTCCACATGGCGTATTGTTGGCCGATCTGTTGGAAAAACCATTTGTGTATGTGCGGAGCAGTGCAAAAGACCATGGCCGACGCAACCAGATTGAGGGCGAACTGAAGCCTGGCCAACGCGTATTGCTTATCGAAGATCTCATCAGCACGGGCGGGAGTTGCCTCCAGGCAGTAGATGCCTTGCACGAGGTTGGGGCAGAGGTTGCCGGGGTCTTGGCGATTTTTCAGTATGGTTTTGCAAAGGCTGATGCCGCTTTTTCAGAAAAAAAGATTGGGTTCAAAACCCTTACGAATTACGACGCATTGGTGCAGGAGGCGGCTCAAACCGGCTACGTTTCTGCATCAGATTTAAACACCTTAAAAAAATGGCGCGAAAATCCTGACGTTTGGGGCGCGCTTTACGCTTAAACTGTAAACTATGAGTTATGAACGATGAACTATGAACGATGAACACCGAGCGACAGGCTTGCTCTATTGTTCATCGTTCATAGTTCATCGTTCAGCGTTCATAGTTCATCGTTCTAAAAATGATTACTCCCAATTCTGAATCCTTTCTTCGGGAATACCTGAACAACGCCAGCCCAACCGGGTACGAGGCCAGCGGTCAAAAACTTTGGCTAGAATATCTTCGTCCTTACATAGATGATTGGAAACTAGACAATTATGGCACCGCCTACGGAATCATAAACCCCGGACAGCCCTACAAGGTCGTCATCGAAGGTCACGCTGATGAGATTTCGTGGTTTATCAACTATGTCACTGAAGACGGGTTTATCCACATTATCCGAAATGGCGGCTCTGATTACCAAATAGCCCCTTCTATGCGGGTGTGGATACACCTCAGGAAAGGGGGACGTATTCCAGGCGTATTCGGCTGGCCCGCTATCCATACCCGAACCGACAAGGATTCCAATATTTCCCCAACTATTGAAAACCTCACAATCGATGTGGGTGCAAAAGATCGCGATGAGGTTTTTCAAATGGGCATTCATGTTGGCTGCGTTGTTACATTCCAGGACGAATTTACCATACTCAACGACCGCTATTATACTGGTCGCGCATTAGACAACCGTGTGGGTGGTTTTTGTGTTGCCGAAGTAGCCAGACTTTTGAAAGAGAATAAGATACAATTGCCTTATTCCCTCTATGTTGTCAATTCGGTTCAGGAAGAAGTAGGTTTGCGGGGCGCTGAAATGGTTGCCAATAGCATCCGTCCCAACGTAGCGATCGTAACGGATGTGACACACGATACGCACACGCCAATGATCAGTACCAAAAAACACGGCGATGTGCGCTGCGGCCGGGGCCCTTCAATCACGTATGCTCCCGCAGTCCACCAAAAATTGCTCGATATCATCATTGCTACCGCTGAAGAAAAAGAAATCCCATTCCAACGCGAAGCAGCCAGCCGCACCACCGGTACGGATACCGATGCTTTTGCCTACTCCAATGGCGGCGTACCTTCCGCGCTCATTTCACTGCCCCTGCGTTATATGCACACCACTGTGGAAATGGCGCACAAAGACGACGTAAACAACCTGATTCGCTTGATTTTAGAGAGTTTGCAAAAAATTGAAGCCGGTCAGGATTTCAGGTATTTTACAAAAATATAACCTTTACCCGTTTACCCGCCGAAGCCTTGGCGAAGGCGGGCCCCCATCACTTCATCACCTCTTTCGTTCCAGTGCAATACGCCGCCTGCCAAGTCTCCATTGCCCCGCTACGCGCCCAACCATCCGACAAAAGCGAGATGGTATCGCAACTATTATTTGGCGAAACCGTAGAAGTGCAAGAATCCAAAGACAATTGGAAATACGTCGTCTGTGCATGGGACGGATATACTGGCTGGGTAGATGCAAAACAACTCAAACGCCTGACTCCCAATGAGTTTGATCAATACCGTGAGCATCAGGCGATGAACCTTTCCCTCGTAGAAGGGCTGATGGCCACCGATCACTTCATTCCGGTTACCTTAGGCGCTGTGTTGCCACAATATGATGGACTTCGATGCCAATTGGGCGAACAGACATTCCAATTTTCCGGTCCGGTAGTCACTCCCGGTCAGCAACGCACCGGAAGTGAATGGGTGGTCAAAATCGCACGCCGATACCTGCACGCCCCCTATCTCTGGGGAGGCCGTTCGCCATTCGGTATTGATTGTTCCGGCCTGACCCAAATGGTATTCAAAACTGCGGGAATCCGCCTGCTCCGCGACGCTTATCAGCAGGTAACGCAGGGCCGAACCATCGATTTTATGGAAGAATGCCAGGCGGGCGACCTTGCTTTTTTCGACAATGGAAAGGGCCACATTACCCATGTAGGCATCATTTTGCCAGAATGCCATATCATCCATTCCAGCGGTCAGGTGCGGGTAGACAAACTGGATCACTTCGGCATTTTCAACCGCGAACTCAACCGCTATACGCATCAGCTTCGCATTGTGAAACG
>JADLCC010000433.1 GCA_020847425.1 Saprospiraceae bacterium | reverse complement strand
TGGCGCTTCGCCCAATCTTTACTTAATAGACTTGGGCGAAGCGCCACTCACAACTCACAACTCACAACTCACAACTCACAACTCACAACTCACTATTCACAACTCACATGTACGGACTAACTCCCCCAGCCGCCACACATCCTCAAACCCATTATACAGCGGCACCGGCGCAAAACGGATCACATTCGGCTCCCGCCAGTCGGCTACCACGCCGTGATCTGCCAGGTATTGAAACAGCGCCTTGCCGCGATGGTCGGTGAGCAGAGAAATCTGGCACCCCCTGGCAGCAGGGTCGCGGGGCGTAATGATGCGGTACATATTCCGGCCCTTATCGGCTTCGTCCAGCACCATTTCGAGAAAAGTCGTCAGGTGCTCGCTTTTGGAGCGGAGCGCTTCCATGCCGGCCTGATCGAACAGATCGAGACTGGCTTTATGGGCAGCAAAACTGAATATCTGGGCATTGCTCAACTGCCAGCCCGAAGCGCCGGGCATGGGTTTGAAACCCTTTTTCATTTGAAAACGCTCGTTTTCATCGTGGCCCCACCAGCCGGCAAAACGCGGCAAATCGGGGTTGTTGGCGTGGCGCTCGTGCACGAAGCAGCCCGAAGGACCGCCGGGGCCCGAATTGAGGTATTTGTAACTGCACCAGACGGCAAAATCGGCGCCCCAGTCGTGCAGCCGGAGCGGCACATTTCCGGCGGCATGCGCCAGGTCGAAGCCGACGTACGCGCCGGCGCGATGCCCGGCTGCCGCGATTTTTTCCAGTTCATACAACTGACCCGTGTAATAATTGACGCCGCCAAACATCACCAGCGCGATGCTATCTCCTTCTCGTTCAATGATTTGTACAATATCTTCGGTGCGGAGCGTATCTTCTCCCTCCCGGGGCGCCACTTCAATAATGGCTGTTGCGGGGTCATAACCATGCCAGCGCACCTGGCTTTCCATAGCGTACTGGTCGCTGGGAAAAGCGCCTGCTTCCATCACAATTTTGTAGCGCTGAGCAGTGGGTCGGTAAAATGACACCATCATCAGGTGCAGGTTGGTGGTCAGGGTGTTCATCACGACTACCTCCTGTGGCAGCGCGCCCACCAGCCGGGCGGCGGCATCGGTCAGGAAGCGGTGGTAGTGCATCCAAGGCATGTCGCCGCGAAAATGCCCTTCCACGCCGTGTTCTGCCCAGTGATCGAGTTCGCGGAGGATGGCGGGGCGTATGCCCCTGGGTTGTAGTCCGAGCGAGTTGCCACATAAATACAGGCAATCCTGCCCGTTGTGTTGCGGGAAAATAAATTGATCGCGGTAAGCGCGCAAAGGGTCCTGCTGGTCGGCCAGGCGGGCAAAATCGAGGCTGTTTTCCAGATACATATGGTTGGGCAAATGACCTAATAAAAAAACCCCGACTAATTACAGCCGGGGCAACAACTAAAAAATTAAGCTATGAAAACAAAAACTTCTTAAGTCGAACCTGTTGAGGGTACATATAAATTGCTGTTCCTGCAAATACCCCGAAATGTTATTCCGGACAAATACTGCGCCACAGTTTGAAATATACCCAATTTGTTTTGAGCTGCAATTATAAAAAGAAAATGCCGCTTTCGCAAGCAGCATTTTCAAACTATTAATCTTTTGTATCGCGACCGCCCATCAGCATGTCCTGATATTCTTTCAGTTCCTCCCATTTGCCTTCTGCGGCAAACTTCGCCTGAGCGGGCCAGGTGCTGGGGTCATGGATCTGGTAACGCGGGCCTGCGGCGTCCAGAATCTCTTTCAGGCGATCCACCGGGGCTTCCGACAATTCGGCCCAGGTATTGATACCGCCCTCTTTGAGCAGGGTCTCGATTTTCGGTCCTACACCTTCTACGATTTTCAGGTCGTCGAGTTTCGGGCCTTTTTCTTTTTTAGGCGCAGCGGCTTTTTTCTCTTCCGCTTTTGCTTCTGCGACCGGAGCGGCTGCTTCTGCTACCGGTGCTGCTTTTTTAGGAGCGGCAGTTTTTTCTGCTTTTGGAGCGGCTGGCGCTACAACTTCTTTTACCTGCGATTCAACAACCGCAGCTGCCGGAAGAACGCTGATGAAGCTGCGGTCGTGTTTGCCGCGTTTGAAGGACACGACGCCGTCGATCGCTGCGTGCAGCGTGTGGTCGCGTCCCATATATACGTTTTCACCCGGGTGGAAACGAGTGCCGCGTTGGCGGACGAGAATATTACCTGCGATGGCGACCTGTCCGCCAAAGAGTTTTACACCGAGGCGCTTACTTTTACTGTCGCGGCCGTTATCGGTACTACCTACACCTTTTTTATGTGCCATTTTTCAAAGAGTAAATTGTCAATGAGAAGGGATGGTTGTTGCTGGGGTGGCCCTGTGCATGGAATTAACCTGCGATGGACTCGATTTTAATTTTGGTGAATGACTGGCGGTGGCCGTTTTTCTTGCGATAGCCTTTGCGGCGTTTCTTGTGGAAAACGATCACTTTATCACCTTTTAAATGACCAATTACGCTGGCCTTTACATTGGCGCCGCCAATATGCGGTGTACCGATGGTGACTTTGCCCTCATTCTCGATGAGGTGCACGGCGTCGAAGGAAACAGACTCTCCTTCATTCGCTGCCAGCCGGTGGACGAAGATCTGCTGACCTTCCTCAACTTTGAATTGTTGACCGGCAATGGAAACAATTGCGAACATAATGTTGCTGAAAATTTAGTGAATAAAACCCTATTCTTGAAAGGGCGGGCAAAGGTACGCCAGGGCGAATGAAAAAACAAAGGATTTATTGGAAAAATATGGGCAAAAAGCATACGAATTGACCGGATGACACGGGTTTTCCGCAGTTTATCCGATCAGACGCTTTCAAAACGTTGCAGCAAGTCTAAGCCTTCCTGCCAGTGCCCGTACCCTGCTGCAACATTAATGTGTCCCGCATCTCCGATATTAAGCCATTCACTCCCCCATTGCCTGGCAAAAAACGCTGCTCTTTCGGGGGAAACCCAGACATCATTATTGCTCGTTACCACGATAGTTTTAAAGGGTAAGGGTACCAATGGGATGGGAGTGAACCCGCTCATAGGGAATGTATAAGCCGGCTGCTCGATATCGCTTGGCGCAACCAACAAAGCGCCTTTGATTCGTTTCCCTGAGATTGCAGCCCAATGCGCAATGGCTATACACCCAAGACTATGGCCTATCAATACAACGGTAGCCGGATCATATGCTGCAATAGCGTCATCTATATTGCTCAGCCAAGCATCGCAATCGGGAGCATCCCAGTCCTTCTGCTCAATGCGCCGAAAGTTGCTTCCTGACTGTTCAAAATGCGTTTGCCAGTGGTCATCACCGGAATTACCGAGACCGGGGACAATGAAATAATTGTTCATAATAGATAGAAGGAAAAAAGTGTCTGATAAGGATACGATCAATGAAGGTTATCCCACGCGAAACAAACGAAATAGGAAATAACTGTAGTCAACTGACAATACAAAAACACCTTGTAGGCATTGGTCAGCAGGCGGTATTTCCGCGCAAGCGAAAGCCCCATCCAGTACAAATCTCTGCTCATTGCCTCGTAAATTGCGTTTTTATCATGCTGTAAAGCGAAAATGGCCTGGTGAAATTCTTCAACGGAATAATACCTGAAACTGCCGAAGAAAAACCAGTTGACCGGCTCGCCGGGTTTGTTTTTTGCGGGCAAAATCGGGCGCGCAACGAACAAAGCCAGCACAATGCTCACCAGACAGGAAATGATCAGTATCAGGTTCGGAATGAGATAAATGTCCAATTGCGCCAAAACGCCCATGTGTTTTTTTGCCACAACAAACGAAAGCAGGAACAAATTCAATCCGATCAGCATGTGCGCCTTGTGGTCGGCCATCTGACTCAGGGTCAGGTTACTGTCGTAATTGACATAAAACATCGTACTGTGAGAGCGGCTGGGCTCTTTTTCCGGAATTCGTTGATCGGTGATCGGATCACCGGGTGCTTCTATTTGCATGGTCAAAAGTATAGATTAAATTTGAGGCAAAAAACAAACCATTGTTTTCGCGTGCTTCTCTTACTTTTGCGTCGCATAACTACCCCCAACCCGATACTTCCAACTGCATGGCAGCAAAAAAACGCGGACAACTCAGCATGAACTTCGACGGTGAAAGGGTCTCGAAACTGTTCGGGATTTTTTTCCTGTTCCTGTCGTTCTATCTGTTAATAGCGTTCACTTCGTATTTTTTTACCTGGAAAAACGACCACGACATCGTTTTCCGATTCTCCTGGGATGTTTTCTGGGACGATCTCCCTGTCGACAACTGGCTGGGGCGCCTTGGCGCTTTTGTGTCAGACACCATTATATACTGGGGTTTCGGCATAGCGTCCTACGGTTTCGTGTACCTGCTGTACAAATACGGACTTGCCCTCGTGCGCCGTTCCGGACTGGGTTACCTCACCCTTACCTTGCAACGCACCGTGATCCTGATGGTGATCATTTCCATCGTCAGTTCTTTCTTTTTACAAACATTTGAATTCCCCTGGGGCGGTGTTTTCGGTCAGGCCATCAGCGATTACATTCAGAATTTCCTGGGCATCATCGGTACGGTAGCCCTGATGGTTTTTGCGCTGGTAGCCACCTTTGTGTGGTCGAACAACCCCGACCTGGAAGAATTTACCTGGATGAAACTCTGGGATGAAACCAAACTGGCCTGGCAGGACCTCTTGACCGGCAATTTCGGAAAGCGCAGAAAAGCCGCCGATGCAGCGCGCGCGGCGCGCCAGCGCCCGGAAAAGGCTTCCGGCGATTCCATCAACGAAACCCTCGCCGGTATTGGCGGAGCGGCAACCCCGGCGCCGGCTATCGAAGCAACACCTTCAGCCACACAACTGGCACTGGACCTGAGCCAGCGCTCGGCCTTGTTTTCCGACGTTCCCAAACAGGAACTACCGCCCCGCCCGGAACCGCTCAAACCCGGTATCGATGGCGACCTGGAAATCATCGTCCCGGTAGCGCCGGCTATTGTCACACCCGATGAAGCGGATGCGTACAAACCGCCCGTCGTAGCTGTACAGGAAGAAACCGCCAACCTGACGGAGCCGTATGACCCGACGCTCGAACTCTCCGGCTACGAATACCCGCACCTGCAACTGCTGGTGGAACACGATAATTCCGTACTGGAAATTGACCGGGAGGAACTGGAAACCAACAAAAACCAGATCCTGCAAACCTTGATGTATTTCAAAATTGAAATTGAAAAAATCAAGGCGACCATCGGACCGACTGTAACGCTGTACGAGATCATTCCGGCCAAAGGCATTCGTATTTCCAAAATTAAAAACCTCGAAGACGATATCGCCCTGAACCTTTCGGCGCTGGGTATCCGTATCATCGCCCCGATTCCGGGCAAAGGCACCATCGGTATCGAGGTGCCCAATAAAAAGCGCCAGACCGTCGGTATCCGCGAGGTGCTGATGGATGAAAAATTCAAACGCGCCAAAATGGAATTGCCGATTGCACTGGGCAAAACCATTCAGAATGAGGTGTTTGTAGCCGATTTGACCAAAATGCCGCACTTGCTCGTAGCAGGCGCTACCGGCCAGGGTAAATCAGTGGGCATCAACGTCGTGCTGATGTCGCTGCTGTACAAAAAGCACCCCTCACAAGTCAAACTGATTCTGATCGACCCGAAAAAAGTCGAACTGTTCCCGTACGCCCACCTCGAAAACCATTTCCTCGGATTCCTGCCCGACCAGGTGGAACCCATCGTGACCGACACGACGAAGGTGGTGCATACGCTCAACTCGCTGATTATTGAAATGGAAACGCGCTACGACCTGCTGAAAAAGGCCGAGGTGCGCAATATTTCCGAATACAATGAAAAATTTGTGGGCCGCCGCCTGAACCCCAACAAAGGCCACCGTTTCCTGCCGTATATCGTGTTGATCATCGACGAATTTGCCGACCTGATCATGACAGCGGGCAAGGAAATCGAGTTGCCGATCGGGCGACTGGCGCAATTGGCGCGGGCGGTAGGTATCCACCTGATCATCGCAACCCAGCGGCCGTCGGTAAATATTATCACCGGTGTGATCAAAGCCAACTTCCCGGCGCGTATCGCGTTCAAAGTGGCCTCCAAAGTCGACTCGCGTACTATTCTAGACACCGGCGGAGCAGAACAACTCACCGGCCGCGGCGACATGCTGCTGAGTGTAGGCGGCGACATTATCCGCCTGCAAAGCGCATTTGTGGATACCCCGGAAGTGGAACGTGTGATTGAGTTCATTGCCAATCAGCAAGGTTTTGCAGAACCGTTTTTCCTGCCCGAGTTTCACCCGGACGGAGAACCCGGCGCCGGCGGCAACAAAGAATTCCGCCTGGCCGACATGGACGATATGCTCGAAGATGCTGCCAAACTGGTGGTGGAAACCCAGCACGGTTCTACCAGTATGATCCAGCGACGCATGAAACTCGGTTACAACCGCGCAGGACGTATCATGGACCAACTGGAAGGCCTCGGTATCGTAGGCCCGGCAGAAGGCTCGAAACCCCGCGAAGTTTTGTTTTATTCCATGGATGAACTGCTGCGGTTTATGACGGAACTGCATAAAAGAAAATAAGCGTGTTTTGGTGTTTTCGTGTTTTTGTGTTTTAGGCTGGTCACTAATGCATTGGTAACCAGCCCAAAACACAAAAACACGAAAACACCAAAACACATAGAAACACCAAAACACATGGATGTGAAATTCATGCGGGAAGCCATCCAACAATCACTGGAAGGCATGCTGCGCAACGAAGGCGGTCCGTTTGGCGCCATTGTGGTAAAAGACGGTAAAATTGTGGGGCGCGGCAACAACCGGGTTACCTCCAGCAATGACCCGACAGCGCATGCAGAAGTGGTGGCCATCCGCGATGCATGCAAAAATCTCGGGAGTTTCCAACTGGACGGTTGCGATATGTACACCTCCTGCGAACCTTGTCCGATGTGCCTCGGCGCGATTTACTGGGCGCGGCCCGACCGGGTTTTTTACGGCTGCACCCGTACGGATGCTGCGGATATCCAGTTCGACGACGCGTTTATTTACGATGAAATTACCTTGCCGCTCGAACAAAGAAAAATACCCATGATCCCGCTGTTGCGCAACGAAGCGCTGGCGGTTTTTCGGGCCTGGAAAGAAAAGGAAGATAAAACTGCGTACTAAAACTATTTACCACATAGGTACATAGAATAGAAACATAGATCACATAGCGCGCTTCAAAGCCATATCACTATGTGTCCTATGTGAAAACCTATTGTGACCAATGTGGTAAAGAATATTATTCAAATGTCAGATATTTTTGAAACAGCACAACAAACCATAGCGGCTATCGATGCCGAGTCGCCCGCCAATGCCGAAGCCCTCGAAACCTTCCGGATACGGTATTTAGGTTCCAAAGGCCTGGTAAAAAGCCTGATGGAGGAAATGCGCCAGGTGCCCAATGAGCAGAAGCGGGCTTACGGCCAGTTGATGAATACCCTCAAACAACAGGCGGAAGAAAAATACCAGACGCTGAAAAGCGCATTTGAAGCGCAGGCAGAAAGCAATGCCGGGCAGGCGCTCGACCTCACAGCACCCGGTGAGCCGCTTCCCCTGGGCTCGCGCCACCCGGTAGCGGTAACGCTCAACCGGATCGTAGAGATTTTTACCCGTATGGGTTTCAGCGCTGCCGACGGCCCCGAAATCGAAGACGACTGGCACAATTTCACCGCCATGAATACGCCGGAAGATCACCCTGCACGCGATATGCAGGATACCTTTTATGTGGTGGATGCGCCAGGTATGCTGCTGCGCACGCACACATCGCCGGTACAGGCCCGCGTGATGGAAAACCGCAAACCGCCTATCCGCATCATCGCGCCGGGACGTGTGTACCGCAACGAAACCATCTCAACGCGTTCGCATTGCCAGTTTCACCAGGTGGAAGGTTTGTACATCGACGAGGGAGTATCTTTTGCCGACCTCAAACAAACACTCCTGTACTTTGCCCAGGAAATGTTTGGCGCTACCCAGATCCGCCTGCGCCCTTCCTTTTTCCCATTCACCGAGCCATCGGCTGAAATGGATATCTGGCTCGGCACCGATACCGAGAAAAATTACCGGCTCACGAAAGGCACCGGCTGGCTCGAAATTCTGGGCTGCGGCATGGTGGACCCACAGGTGCTCGAAAATTGCGGCATCGATTCCCAAAAATACAGCGGATTCGCTTTTGGCATGGGTATCGAACGCCAGGCGCTTCGCCTGTATGAAATCGGCGATATCCGATTGTTGTTTGAAAATGATGTGCGCTTTTTGAGACAGTTCAGTTCGGCCATATAGGAACGCGGATTTCGCGGATAGGGCGGATTCTCGCGGAAGTACTACAAATACATCGGTCGGTTGGCGTTATGCCGGCCGGCCGCTTTTCGTTTGAGCGTTGAGGTGACATCTGCGAGGAACGAGCAGGTGTTATCTCAACGCAGAAGCACCTTCGTTCCGAGATGTCACCTGCTCGTACCTCATAGATGACACCTCTTCACTGGACACTTTTCGTTTGCACGATGTTATTCGACGACTTTCGCCGGATACTGCTCGAAAATAACGAATATTGCAGTCCTTGCAAGGGCCACATTTGGCCCGTTATTACAAGCAACTTTCTCCCATCCTTCAATCAACAACCATGTTCCTCATTATTCTTGGTATACTGGCAATAGTGCTTGGCGGCTTTTTCGCCAAAATGAATCCCAACCTGGCTGCGGCCAGCAAAACAGGCCGTATCGTCGGCACAGGGCTGATCCTACTCGGCGCATTGAGCGCCTGTTTCGTACAAATCGAACCGGGTGAAGTCGGCGTTCAAACGCTGTTCGGCAAAGTGCAACCCAAAGTGCTCACCGAGGGATTGAACTTTATCAACCCACTGGTGGATGTTGTACATTTTGATGTGAGAACCCAGAATTATACGATGTCTGCCGTGCACGACGAAGGCGACCAGGAAGGCGACGATGCCATCCGGGTGCTCACCGCCGACGGCCTGGAAGTCGTGATCGACCTCTCTGTCTTGTACCATATTATTCCTGAAAAAGCGCCGGATATCCTTCGCTCTATTGGTAAGAATATCAAAAACGTCATTGTTCGTCCGGTTGCCCGAACTAAAATACGCGATAATGCCGTGTTTTATGATGCCGTAGCGCTCTATTCCACCAAACGTGAAGAGTTTCAGCAGAAGATTTTCCAAACCATTGAAAAAGAATTTGCCGAACGCGGAATTGTGCTGGAAAACCTGCTGATCCGTAATATCCAGTTGCCCGAATCGGTGAAACAAACCATCGAATCCAAAATCAACGCAGAGCAGGAATCGCAAAAAATGAAATTCGTACTGGAAAAAGAAAAGCAGGAAGCCGACCGCAAACGCGTAGAAGCCCAGGGTATTTCCGATTATCAGCGCATCCTGACCTCCACTTTGACGGATAAACTCATTCAGTACGAGCAAATTAAGGCGCAGCGCGAAATTGCCACCTCCAACAATGCGAAGGTGATCTTTATGAACGGGAAAAGCGCGCCGGTGCTGCTGGGGCAGTGATTTTTGGTTATTCTTTTTTGTTATTGGTTATTCGTTATTGGTTATTCGTGTGGCAACTCTTGACTTTAGTATTTGATTCAGCCAAGAGTTGCCACACGAATAACCAATAACGAATAACGAATATGGAACTTCGGCGAAAAAGGTTTCGTTTCTTTGCACTGCTATGGAGAAACCAGCATTTAACATTGACCAGAACCGACTCCGCGAACGCCGGGCAGCACTTGAACTCCTGCGCGTCCGGCTGAAAGAAGATTTTGTTGGCATCGACGATATCATCGACAACCTGCTGGATTATATCCAGGTCTGGTACCTGATGCCCGAAATCCTGACGCGCCCGATCATTGTCTGCCTCTGGGGCATGACAGGCGTCGGCAAAACCGACCTGGTCAGGAAAATGGTGCAATACCTTGATTTTCAGGAGCGTTTTGCGGAAGTGGAACTCGGCAATTCGGACAATACAACATACTTCAGCAGCGTAAGCGCTATCCTGAAAGCCAACAGTATTACCGACAACAGCCCTTCCATCGTGCTGTTCGACGAGATCCAGCGCTTTTATACCATCGACTCCGACGGTTCGCCGGTACCGGCCACCAAGTTCAACGACTTCTGGGAATTGCTGAGCGACGGCCGGCTCGCCAAACGCGAAAAAGACGATTTCGACTACTATATTTCCGATTTCATGTTCAACCAACGGCAGCGCACCCGTCGCCCTGCCGATGCGGAAAACGACGACCCCTTGCAGGACAGCGTCGGGATATGGGAGGCACGCAACCTCAAAAAAATGCTCGAAATGGAAGAGGATGTGGTCGACATCGCCGACATGAGCAAAAAACAAATGCTCGACCTGATCCTGGAGGCCAAAAGCCGCAAACGGGTGTTCGAGCCCGTGGATTACTCGCAAACGCTCATTCTGATCAGCGGCAACCTCGACGAAGCCTTTCAAATGGCGACACATACTTCGGACAGCGAGGTGGATGCCGACATTTACCATGCTTTTACCAAAAAAATTACAGCCGTCGATATCAAAAATGCGCTGACCCGGCGTTTCCGACCGGAGCAGGTCGCCCGTTTTGGCAACATCCACCTGATTTATCCAAGTCTGCGTAAAACGGACTTTGAAGCGCTCATCCGCAAAGAAGTAGCCCGTATCGTTGCCCGCGCGGAACACAGTTTTGGGGTAAAAATTGATATTTCAGACAAAATTTTCCATTTGATTTACCGGAATGGTGTGTTCCCGGTTCAAGGTGTGCGCCCGGTGTTTAGCAGTGTCACGGATATTCTGGAGACGAATTTGAGCAAATTCCTGTTCGAGGCGCTGAATGACTGCAGCAAAACCTTGTCCATCGATTACGACAGCGAACGGCAAAGGATCATTGCTGTCGTTGGCGGCCGGAAAGTGGAGATTCCGTTTGTCGGGCGCATCGATAAAATTCGCCAGGGCAATATTGCCGACGTTGTGGCCAATGTGAGTGTACACGAAGCGGGCCATGCCGTAGCGTACGTGGTACTGTTCGGGCTGGCGCCTTTGCAGTTGAAATCGAAAGTGGCGAGCAGCTACGCTTCAGGCTTCACTTTTCCGCATGAGATTTACGAGACCAAGGAGAATATCCTGAAAAAAATCAACGTATTCCTCGCCGGCGGCATTGCTGAAGAGATCATTTTCGGCGAGAACAATGCTACTGTCGGTCGCCTGAACGACCGGGAGCAGGCCACGATGCTGGCTATGGACTACCTGCGCCGTTATGGTTTCGATGCGCGCTACCAGGCCAACTACAGCCTGGAATACGGCTTTGCCATGGACAAGTTTGAAACCGACAAAGACGTGGAACAAATGGTCGCCAAACTGGTAGAAGAAACCAGAACCCTGCTCTCCGGCCATCGCGATTTTTTACTGGCGCTCTCCCGCCACCTGAACGAAAAAGGCAGCCTCGAAGCCAAAGACGTTGCCGCTGTGGCTGCTGATTTTGGGCTGACGGCTACCATCCGTGAAGAAGGGTACCTGCATCTGCCGGGATATGGGGGATTGATGGGTGAATGAAGGGCAAAGGGCAAAAGGCAAAAGGCAAAAGGCAAAAAAAGGCCACTCTGTCAAAGTTGACAGAGTGGCCATTTTTTGCCTTTTGCCTTTTGCCCTTTGCCCCTTTGCCCTTTATTTTTTTTCCACTTTCAGCACCTTATCATTCGTCCCGGCAGGGCTTCGCAAAGTGTGTACCAACTCTGTGATCGTGACGGGTTCTGTCAGCAGCACACTCCCCGTTTGCACATCTGTCCAGGTGGCCGTATAAGTTCCCTTGGGCAAAATCAATTGGATGCCGGCAGGTTTGGAAAGAATTGGTTCGATATAAACGATCCATTGCGTTGCGTCGCGCATGGCATACGAAAAAGCGCCTTCCACGTGTTGCAGAAAAGACTGATCCGGCTGGAGCGTAGTCAACTCCAAACTTTCCAGGTAATTTTTCAGCACTTTGAAATACGACCGAAGTCGGGGACTACCGCCGCCCGGCGCGTCGTTGCTGAGGTCGGTACCATCTTCGTACCCGACGCTGAAAGAATAATCCAGGTGGCCGAACAAACCACCGCCACGCATCATAAAACGCCAGGCCTGCCGTCGGTACGTTTCGTCGCTTTTGCCGGCAAATCCCGTCTCGTTGAACCCGATCACTTTATTCAGGCCATAATTCATGGTTACTGCTTCCGGCGATGCATAGTGAAACGTGTAGATGGAAATACGGGGATCCGAAACAAATACCGGTAGTTTGAAATTAGCGATGTTGTGCGAAATCAGGTGCTTTTTACCCATCGGCTTTTCAGTATCGGCAATCCAGCCTGACACTGCTTTGTGCCAGTTGCGCGAACTTTCGGAAGCAATTTCCAGGGTATTTTTCCATTGCAGCCACGATTGTTTGAGATCTTCAGGTCCGAGGTAGTCATTCCAGACCAGAATGGTGTCTTTGCCTTCTGCCCAGGGTTCGTTTTGAATTTCAAAATAAAAATGGTCGTAGCGATTGAGTTCGGTCACCAGTTTGCGGGTGTAAGCCTCCTGGAATTTCAGCAAAGACCCGTTGTCCAATGTATTCACGCGATTTGGCAGCAGATCAGCCGGCGTTCCGTTGATATTGTTCAGGCCGTTCAAAGGGTGATAAGCCCAGCCCGCGCCATAATAGGCGGAAAACAAGGTAATTTCAACGATAATGCCCCTCTGCGCGGCTTTTTGCATAAAATCGTGCAGCCGCCTGAAATAAGCATCGTTCCAACTGTCGAGGTTGTATTTACCCTGCTCTTTGTTCCAGGGCAGCAGCAACTTGTCTTCCGCAGGCGCCATCGTATTGTGCTGGATGCCGAAAGCGCCGGGCTGTTCGTAATAAGCGCCCATAAACAGGCGGGTGGTATTCAGGCCGTCCTTTTGCAGGGTTGCGAGGTAGGTGTCGTAATTGAAATCAAGGTTCATCACAGCGCCGTAATGCTCACCCGAACCGACGATGACGGTCGGTTTGCCCTGGTATTGAAAATAATGCGGGTTTTGCGGCAGCAGTTGCAGGGTAGGCGCTACAAAAGTATCCTGCACTATTTTTTCCTTTAAAAAATCGCGGGTAGCCTTTGTCCAAACCGCATAACCTTTGTCGTTGAGGTGCAGCATATCTCCAACGAGGTATTCCGCATTGGGTTGGCCTGATGAGGTGCATAATGCATCAAAAACATCGATATAAAACGCTTTTTTGCTGTGTTTCCGGCAGTATTTTTTAAACGTGGCATTAACCTCCCGCTGCTGGGGCATGGTTTTTTCGCGGGCTATGCTGGGCCGAAGGGAATATACCGCAACCTTCGTGTCCGGCAATTTTGCCTCCACCAATGCCATAAAGGTTTTAAAATCCTCATAAATACGTTTCGGTGTTTTTTCGCCGTTGCTGATGTCGTTATCGCCCTCGTACAACAAAATTAAAGAAGGCCGGAGCGGCAGCACCACCCGATCGAAAAAGTAAATGGCATCCGACATTTCGGAACCGCCAAAGCCACGATTCACCACGCGATAACCCGCCAGGTCTTGCGCATAGTTGTTCCATAAGCGCATAGACGAACTTCCGTACAACAGGATTTGCCCGGTAGCGGGCTTTTCGAGGGAATCCAGGCGTTCAAAAGCGCGAATTTCAGGTTCAAATTTCAGGTTGCGCTGTCCATGTGCCGACAGGAAAAGGGAAATGAACGCGAAGGCTAGAAAAACGCTTTTCATGTAAAATTGGTGTTTTAGTTTGTGTTTTGGTGTTTTTTGCTTGTGTTTTAGTGTCTTAGTGTTTTAGAGGGTGCATTGCTCTTCAGCAGGGAGAAGTCCAATGGGCAATGCACCTCTAAAACACAAAAAGACCAAAACACTAAAACACCCTCATTTTGCCACTACCACAGCCTTCGTCCCTACCCTTCCTTCGCTGTTTTGCATTTTTACCCAGTACAGTCCGCCGGGCAAATCGTCGGGCAGGGCGACACTGAGTTGTTGCCGGTCGCCGGTGCTGTCGCCTGCAAACAACGAACGCAGCGTACGGCCTTCCATGTCCAGCAAACTGACGGCAATCGGCATTTTCCCATCTGTTGTGAAATCGAGGGTAACGGTCGCGCCGGGAGTTGCCGGACTTGGAAACACCTTAAAATCAAGGTTTTGTACAACCTCCGCAACTGCGACGGACTGGTCCTCCACCAGAAAAGCCATATCCCAGAGCAAGTCCGGCAGGTTGAGCGAAAGTGCGCCATTGCTCACGGTTACGGGCGCCGATGACAGCAAGGCGCCGGTCATGCAATCGAAATATTTTGCGGTATACGATCCGTTCGACATATTGGGCACATGCAAAGTACCGCCGGATGCTGCGGCCGGCGCGCCGTTGGCCTGTACGTACTCGTGGTTGTAACTGTTGTTCAAAACCCAGCCGGCAACACGGTTCTGGCTGTCCGATTTCAATACGTAGGCATCCACGGCGGAGCCCAGCCCACTGAAGGTGTATGAAGAGATCGCAATCCAATCGGTGCCGCTGTTGTCCACTTTGATCGTATGCTGGCCTGCGGAAACATTGACGCTGTAGGTCTGGTTGACTACGGCGTTTTGTTCCAGCACTTTTACACCGTCGACCCAGATGACAATTTTGGGCGACTGACCGCTGTCACCCGCAGTTTTGACCTTAAACTGTCCGCTTGAAGGGTAATTGGCATAAAAAACCGGCGGGCGGCGGTGTTGGGTATTCCATTGCGAGCCGTATAAAAACTGCCCCAATCCGGCTCCGGCGGACGTGATGCTGCCGTCGCTGTTGATCGTCAGGGAGGTGTCGGACACAGCGCCCCAGCCCTGCGTGGGCGAGAGCAGAAGGTCGGCGGGCACCCCGCTCACCCCGGCGCTGGCGGGACTCATGTTAGTGGCTTGCAGCGGAACAACCCGGGCCACGGCGCTGATCGGCGCAAAATGGAAATACAGGTTTTTAGGGTCGATATAGTTGTCCCACCACCAGCTCATGCCCGTTCCCATTCCGCCCGCAAAAAGCGAACCCCACATGCTGTTGTGGATGTGGATGCCATCAGGATCGAGCGCGCCCAGTCCGCTGCCGCTGCCCGAAAGGCCGAATTCGCCGTTGATCGTGGCTTTGCCGTAATCATTCAGGTAACTGCGCACGCCGGTGGCGAGGGCGCGTTCGAGGTAGGGTGTTTCAACGTAAAAATGCGTCTGGGTGAAATCGATATCCGGTAGGCTCCAGGTATTCGGGTCGTTGTACTCATTGACGTAACTGGTCGTCACCAAATGCACGTTCGGGTCATTGGTTTTCAGGTAAGCGGCCATTTCCGCGTGCCAGTCGGCAATATCGGCCTTGCGCTGTTCAAACTGGTCGGTCCAGCCGACTTCATTGAACAACTCCCAGCTCATGATATTGCGCGAATAACCCCAGCGCGCCAGTACATAACGGTAGCGGTTTTTCGTGTGGTTTTTGGCGGCGGTATTGGTGAAAAAATCCCAGGTATTGGCACAGGGGCCGCCGTTTGCGGCATTGTAGGGGCTGTCGCTCCAGTTGGGATTCACATTAGTGGAAACCTGCCCGTGGTGTTGCAGGCAGTACATGACATAAATGCCCTTTTCGGCACAGAAATCGAGCAGCCAGTCGGTGTAAAAAGCGTTGTTCTGTTTGTACTTCCGCAAACCGGCATAACCGGCAGAGCCGTTTCTCCACTCCAGCCCAAGTCCCCAACTGCATTGCCAGAGGCGGAAAAAATTGCCGTCGTTGTCGGAAAGTTTGGTGAGCCAGTTTTTAAAGTCCACATACGCATTGGTCGACTGCCATGCGATGTTTTCGCCAACCGGAATGTATTGTTTGCCATCGTCAAAATGCAGGTAGTTGGTCTGGCCGGAGCGCACAAAACCGGCGTTTCCATCCTGCGTGGGTGCTGTTACGCTGAACGTTTGCGGTGAAAAAGTGCCCGTACCGGCAGCATTGGTGATGGAAAGTGCATAGGTCCAGGTACCCGTTTTATCCGGTGAAAAGCGTACTTTAAAACTCCCGTTTCCGACTGTGCTGAGCGAGCCGGTCTGGGTATTGGTAATGGTGTGGTCCTGCATAAAGAACCCATCGACCGTTTTGCTCAGCCCATCGGGGTCGGTGAACACAGCGGCGACACGTATTTCGTCGTAGTCGTACGGATTGACCCAGTTGGCGGTCACATCCAGTTTTACTTCAAATTTCCCCCATTGCTCCACGCTGCCCGGCGCAGGCGTCACAGCGGTAATGGAAGGGGCTTGTGCAGTCAACATGGGGATCGAGACAAAAAAGGTAAAAAACTGTAAACCGGTTAAATAGATGTTTTTCATGCGGAGGGCGCTGTTTGATGAAGTAAAATCATTATTCAGAAGCAGCTAAGTACGCCTGCCCAGGACATTTTGGGGCGGGGTAAACCGATCAATTCGAAGGGGTAAAATGGTGTTTTAGTGTTTTTGGGTTTTAATGTTTTAGAGTGCTTTATCTTGGCATAAGTTGATCGGAACAAACAGGGGATTTTCCCGAAACTCGCTCCTATTCCTGTTAATCCAAGGCAATGCACCTTCTAAAACACCAAAACCCAAAAACACCAAAACACTCCAGACTACAACCGGAACACCTTTTTCCCCGCCATCACTTCCTGTTTCTTTTCATCAAACGTTACCCGTTGTCCGGTGCGGTAGGCAGCTGTAGCCATGATATTGGCGATAGAATGCTGGTAGCCCGCCTCGATGGGCGCATTGGGTTGTTTGCGGCTGCGCAGGCATTCCAGCCAGTTGCGCATGTGGGCGGAAGTAAGCGGATCGCCGCCGGTGCTGGCACTGGTTTCCACCTTAAAACCTTCCAGTTTCTGGGGCGCCAGTTGGTTGGCCTTCATATCCATGGCTTTGGCGTACAGTTCGCTGAGTCCGCCGGTGGCGCTGATCTCATTGGTATCCAGGTTGATCATGCCGGCATTGGAATAGTAGAGTTCTTTTACATCGCCGGCGGAATTGGAAAAGCGGCTGGTGAACAGCACCTGAAAACCCGTTGTCGGGTCATCGGCTGGGCCGTAATCAAACACCACGCTGAGTGTATCGGCGCTGCGGCGGCCATCTTTCCACTGGTAAATGCCGCCGTTGGCAACAGCCGAACGCGGGTGTGGCAGTCCGCTGAACCAGTGCACGGTGTCAATCTGGTGGCTCATCCACTGTCCCGGAATGCCGGAAGAATAGGGCCAGAACAGTCTGTACTCCAGGTATTTACGCGGGTCGAAGGATTCATAAGGCCGGTTGTGCAGGAACCGTGTCCAGTAGAGGTCTACTTCCTGGCCTAGCGCCACCAGGGCAGGCCTGCGCCAGAGACCGGGCTGGTTGACGTTCCAAATCAGTTCCACCATTACGATGGGGCC
>JADLCC010000432.1 GCA_020847425.1 Saprospiraceae bacterium | reverse complement strand
GATTTACGGGATTGACGGTCAGCATATTAATCGGCTTTCTGCTGTTTTTCTGGCAACAAACGGGCGCGCCGGACTGGCAGATCCTCGCAGGGGGCGTATTGCTGTTGTTGCCGGCAGTCATTGCCACACTCATCATCTGGAATGCCAAAGGGAAAAGCGATTTTTCCCGCGCCAGCCTTTTGGTGAAAATTGTGATGTTCGCCGGACTCTTCCTGCTGCTGCGCTCCTGGCCGGAGGATTTGAGCAGCCTGGTGGAGACGGAGTGGGCTGCGTTTTAGTTATTGGTTATTCGTTATTCGTTATTCGTTATTGGGATTTCAGGCTAAAATTAGTACTTGAAAGTGGTGTTTCTTTTCCCTAATTGAAGCCAAAGCCTGGTCCAAAGGAGCGTGTTCAAAAATCTATGATTTTTTTTTAAAATAAATGATTATCAATTGTTTAGAATGTTTGTAGCACAGTAATTTGATAATCTCCGTTCAATATGGTGAATACAAACACCACTTTCAAGTACTTATTTTAGCCTGAAATCCCAATAACGAATAACGAATAACCAATAACGAATAACCAATAACTAACTCATCCTCACCCCATTCTCCACCCGCCGTTCCGGCTGCAACAACACGACCCCGGCGCCTGCATCCTGTTCCAGCCCCAGTACCAAAACCTCCGAAAAAAAGTTGGCAATCTGGCGTGGCGGGAAATTCACCACGGCGAGCACCTGTTTTTGCAGGAGTTGCTCGGCAGAATAGAGCGTGGTCAGTTGAGCGCTGCTGCGTTTTAGTCCCAATTCGGGCCCAAAATCAATCAATAATTGCCAGGAAGGTTTTCGGGCATTTGGAAACGGATTTACCTCCACGATTGTCCCGGTACGAATATCTACCTTCGCAAAATCATCGTATGCAATTGGATTCATATATTAAAACCTGTATAAAATTTGAAGAAACGGAGACAAAATTAGCAAATGTCTTTTCGTTTCAGTGCCAAATCAGATACCTTCACAGCGGAAGAATGAAATGAAAACACATGGCCCGGATGTCATTCATGATGCATCCGGGCATTTTTTTTATTTTTTTGCGTAAAACCTGAAAATCAATGCCGATTATTGCCCCGCGTTTTTGATTTTCGCTGTTAGAATTTTAACCTTGCACCGTGAAAAATAGCATCTTATGAATTCCAAATCTCTTGTATTCATCGCCTTTGCTGTCTGGAGTGCAATTTGCTGGCGCTGGTATGTCTGTAATATCAAAGAAGTGTGTACCGACACAGCCACTGCCATGGTTACCAATACCCCCAACAATGGTATAGAACCCGCAGAAACCACGACGCAAACACCTGAAATCCAGCCTGCTCAGCCGCAGTCTTCTGAAAAGACCGGTACCGGTAAAAGCAGCACGTCTTCTACAAAAACAGCGCCCGTTACCGCTTCGAGAATGAACGAAGTGCAAATGGAAGAAGTGGAGGACCGTATGATTATTCATTTTCCTTACAATTCCATCCGTAAGGAAGATGACGCTGCCATCGACGACTACCTCAACCGTCTCGCTGCCGAACTGGTGTCTTCCGGAGCGACCGTGACGATAACCGGCCATACCGACTTTGTTGGCGAATCGAAAGACAATGTTCAGTTCGGATTGCAACGGGCAAACAGTATCCGGGCGATTCTGATCAAAAAAGGAGTCGCAAAAAGCCAGGTAAAAACCAGGTCGTACGGCGAATCGAAGGCTATTGCAACGAACGACACACCCTGGGGGCGATATAAAAACCGCCGCGTGGAAATCCGCATAAAAAAATGATAATCAACTAAATAACCCACCTTATCATGTACGAACAAGATATTCGCCTCGGCCCTGGAACGGGTACCTATACACAACATACATTTGAAATACTCATCATGCTGCTCGGCGCATTCCTGCTGGGCCTTTGGCTCGGCTGGGTGCTGTGGAACAAGTATAAACAAGAACTGGAAAAACTGCGCCTCGACAACCAGAGCCTCAAAATCACGACGGATACCTTGATGGCCGAATTGTCCGCATTGAAAAACAAGTACAGCGCCATCGAGACCGATAACAGTAACCTGTCGGCACAGGTAGTAAGCCTGAACCGCAACAACACCAACCTGCGTGATCGTATTACGCAACTGGAATCGGAATTGCAGGACACGGAATCGCGCAACAGACAGGTCGAAACGGAACTTGGACTTTCTTTCCACCCCGATACGCTGACAGTGGAAGAGGTGCCGCTGGAAATTATGGATCAGGATCTTATCGTGTCTCCGCCGGCGTCTGATGCTATTGCACCTGAAATAACGCCTGCCATTCCTGAAGAAGAGGAAGAAATAGCCATCCATTTTACGGAAGAAACGATTACCATTCCGCCGGTGATTATCGTTCCCGAGCCTCAAGCAGAGGTAGTTGCTGATGCAGTCGCACCGGAAGAGGAGCCCTTTTCACCACTATCTAAAGAAAGTTTGAGTACACCGGCCGCTACTTTTATCGTGCCGACCTCCGAACCGGAACTGGTAGCCATGGGCGGCGCAGGCAGTGCCCAGGATGATTTGACGGTTATCGAGGGCATCGGACCTAAAATTCAAATGCTCCTCCATCAATACGGTGTGCGCACCTACCGCCAACTAGCCGACACGCCGGTGGAACGCCTCCGGGAAATATTGTCCACTGCAGGGCCTCAACTGGCCATGCACGACCCGGGTACCTGGCCTTCGCAAGCCAACCTGGCGGCCAATGACCAGTGGGATTCGTTGAAATCTATACAGGGCTTTTTGAAAGGCGGGAAAAAACCGACTTGATCAATACCCTCTGCCTGAACTCGGTTGCGAAGTCGGTCCAATCCCCGTCGGCGCATTCGGGTTGTTGCCGCCACCTTTTTCTTCCAGATTGCTGTCCATAAAACGCCAGGCAATTCCCAGCCGAACCAACCCGAATGGTTGCGGGTGTGATGCCGTCTGGTAAAAAACGTCCGTTTTGTTCCAAAGGGTTTGCAGGTTTTCGTACTTGAAAAAGAAACGGAAGGTTTGCACCTTGAATGCTGCGAATGCATCCAGCCAGGGGTATGGTTTTTGCGAAATCGTGTCCTGGAGGTGGAACTGCCAGGTCAAAGGCTGGTAGGCATCGGGGCGGAATTCGCTGTTGATCCGGAAGTCCACTCCTATATTGAGCAGCATTTTTTTTCTGAATATTTTTCCGGAAAAATACAAACTGTTTTTGCTGAACCAATCCGGCAGCCGCAGGATTTCGGAGCGATTAGTTTGTTGCACGGCCAGGGTATTGTCGAGGTGGAAACGACCCACCCTGATGTTCTCACTGACCATCAATTGCCCGATTTGAACGGGCGTGCCGGTCTGGGTGGCCAGGCTTTTTTGGTCGTAGTAAATATAATTGTTCAGCAGGTGCGTGCGCGCCGTAACCTCGAATCCTATTAATGGTAAGGCATAGGTTCCGGACAGGGTGTTTTCCACCGGTTTTTCAAAACTGTTGTTCCAGATGGGGCGCTGGCTCACGTACAAGTTGCGCGACAACAATCCGGCCGGATAGCGCTGGCTGAGCAGACTTGCTTTTAAAACACCCGCTTTCCCCAGTCCCAATGTGAGGTTTCCACGCAATTGATATTCCCCGATATTTTGCAACAGGCCGAGCGAGGCATCGGCAGTAAATGCAAAACGTTCCGATGGGGTAATGCCCAACTGGCCGTTCAAAAACAGATTGGAAAAGGCTGATTTCCGGGGTTCCTGCCGAAGACTGAAATAGCGATGCGAAATACCCACCGCCAGCACGTCGGATGGTCGCCCCTGTTTTTTGGATTTGAAGGTATTGACGGTGAAGGTGTTCTCAATCCGGTCCAGTTCTATATAGTTTCGGATGCCCCGTTTATCGACCAGAAAATCGCCGAAAAAGGAGGAGTCGTTTTCCACGGCCTGTGATGCATCGCCATCTGAAAACTTCCATTCCTGTTTTTTCCAGGCAAAAGTATGCGTGGCCCGAAGCACCCTTTTGCCGGCTTCTTCGTTGCCCACAAAACGCAGGTGCTGGGTGAGTTGCAAGGTTTGGTCGCCGTGGCGGCTCGTCGCATTGAGTTCGGGCAGGTTCACTTCGGCATTGATCGGTCCCTGGAAATCGTCGCCTCCAAAAACAGTATCGGTAACGATCCCGCCATTGTCTTCCTGCCGGTTTACGTTTTTGGAAAAAATCAGAAAACCATCGTACCGGTTCCCGACCGGTACCCAGAGCCCCAGCAGCAGCGCATTGTGTTTGGTGCGTTGGTAGCGGTATTGCCCGAGGTTGTTGATTGTCCGGTAATCCATCGAAAAGGTGGTGCCGCCGGAGAAGGTACGGGCCAGCCGGGCATTCACCATACCTTCCAACTGGGCGCGGCCCTGCGAAAAAAACACGTCGCTGAAAGAGCGGCTGTTGCGGTAAAAACGAAGATCGTCCGGTTGCAGGTTGTACAGGTCGAAAGCATGCACCCCGGCATCAAAACCGAGACGCGCCTGCGTTTCAAAAAAAAGCGGCCGCGCTGCCGAGCCCAGGTTGCCGAGTGTACCCCAGTCGATTGGCATCCGGCGGGCAGGGTCGTAAAAACGGAAATCCCTTTCCGGCAAGGTGTCGTCGGCAGGGTAGGAGCGTTCGGGCGCCTGTGCAAAAGTGAAAAGCAGGGGCGTGGTATCCGGCACAACCCTGCTCGTAGGGCTCGCCGGCACTGGCTGCTGCGCATGCACAACAGCCGCAAAACCGCAAAAAAGCAGGAAGCATACCGATGAAACGAACTTAGACCACATGGCCGGTCGGATGCAATGGGCTAAGAGTACATGCATAGTTCGAGTGTTGATGGAGAAACCATTTCAGTAACGCTCCAAACGAAATTTTCGCGGTTTTGCGCCGGTTATTTATTGTTCAATGATAGCAGGATTCATACCCATGGTGGAGAAACCGCCGTCGTGGAACAGGTTTTGCATGGTGACAAAACGCGTCAGGTCGCTGAACAGCGCAACGCAGTAGTTCGCGCAATCTTCTGCCGGTGCATTGCCGAGCGGCGACATTTTGTCGGCGTAGTTGTAAAATTCGGTGAACCCTTTGATGCCCTTGCCGGCAGTCGTCATGGTCGGCGATTGCGATATGGTATTGACCCGTACATTTTTGGCGGTACCGTAGTGGTAGCCGAAACTGCGGGCGAAAGACTCAAGCAGCGCTTTAGACTCCGCCATTTCCGAATAATCCGGGAAAACACGTTGTGCAGCAATATAGGTAAGTCCAACCACGCTGCCCCAGTCGCTGATCGCGTCCAGTTTCCACATGGTTTGCATCATTTTATGGAAAGAAATAGCGCTCACATCGAAGGTCTTTTGCATCCACTCATAATTGAGGTCGGTGTAAGACTTGCCTTTGCGCACATTGACCGACATGCCGATAGAATGCAGCACAAAATCCACTTGGCCGCCAAAATGCTCCATGCTTTTGGTGAAGAGGTTTTCCATATCTTCCAGTGAAGTGGCGTCGGCGCCGATAACAGGCGCGTTACATTTTTCGGCGAGGGCATTGATTTCACCCATACGCATTGCAACGGGCGCATTGGTGAGTACAATTTGTGCGCCTTCTTCCACACAGCGTTCGGCGACTTTCCATGCGATGCTCTGATTGTCCAGCGCACCGAAAATAATTCCTTTTTTTCCAGCGAGAATATTGCTCATTATGAATGGTTTAGATCAAACTTTACTTTTTTAAAGGCACGCAAAGATAGAAAAGCCAATGAGGAAAGCATAAAAACTGTTTTTTAACTGCATTTTAATCGTGGAATAACCCGCGCTTTAGCCGCGCTTAATTTCAGGGCCTTCACCTTTGTATCAAGTTCAGTGAGCAACAGTTCTACAACAAAAAACCGGAACGTCGCCTACAGGCAAAGGGATACGGAACATCCCCGCTGAACAGATTGCCTGTGACGTGACTCCAAAAATCAATACAACCAATGATCGTCGAAGAAACCCTTGCCACCCCGTCCTCTTTCCGATTTACCGGACGCGCACTGGCTACCATGCACGAACTCCCAGCAGCAGGCCCATGGCCATCTGATCTCACACAAACCCGCCTGATCCAGGTGGAACAAGGCATACACTTCCATTTTGAATGGCAGGTATCCGGTCCGCTGGTCCCATTGCTCGATCGCGGCTTCAAATGGCGCATCCAGGTGTACTTTGAAAAGTGGGGCGTGAGCGAATCCGCTGTTGCACCAACCGTCACTGTACCGTACATCCCTGTCAGCGGCCACACGTACCGCGCACTCATCGACCTGCCGGCCAATACCCTGTCAGAAGGTATTTACGACGTGGTTGCCGTTCTGCGCCTGTATGACGGTTCCGGCAAACCGCTGCCAGTTGCAGGTTTTGAGGAAATGGGCAAATTCGAAATTTACGAACAAGCCTAAGTAGTTATCGGTTGTTAGTTGTTGGTTATCGAGCTTGATAATCAAGTATTTATAAGCAATAACTCCGACTGATTTTTACTTGACCTTACCTGCGTACGCTGACGCTTAAAAAGAACCGCCTTCATACCGATTTGTCGGCAGGGGGCGGTTTTTTTTCGTGTTTGG
>JADLCC010000431.1 GCA_020847425.1 Saprospiraceae bacterium | reverse complement strand
CTTCCCCTGCAACACCATCGTCAACCCCAGCAACCATTCCGACTCTGCTTTATACGGACTATCATCTCTGTATAAGGCAGTCAAATAGGGCAATGCTTTTTCCGCTTGGTACGTCCGTAGCGCAAGCACCGAAAGCAGGTATTTCGCGGTATCATTTTGCGACAGTGGCGTCAGTATTGCGCGGGTTTCTGACCACTTTTCTTGTTCGAGTAAATGTATTGCGCGTGAAAAACGGCCTTCATGCTCAAGGACAATGGTATAATGTTCAAAAGCAGATTGGAATACGGGCAACATCGTTGAATCAACACTGCCGTCGGCGCCTTCAACACTGCGGAACAAGGGCCGCTCCCTGGGTCCCGGCCCTTGGGCAATGGGCCTTGTAGCTTGCTTTTCTCTAGCCTGATTTTTTGGATCAACTGGCAAAGTTTGTTCTTCTATTCCCTGATTTTCCTTGCGTTTATCTAATGTTGGAGGCGTATCTTCCAACGCCTCGTTTTTAACAAAAAACCACTTTGATAGGATAAAAGCGAAAACGCCCAAAAACACAATCGCCGCTAATATGGCGGCCAAGCGCCGTAAAAACAGCAACCGCCGATTCGCTTTGGCAGCCAATTTCACCTTTTGCCTTAACCCTATTTCACGCAAATCCTGCATAAATTGTTCTATGTCTTTTTCATCATTCATGTCGCTATCTTCAAAAATGGTTAAAGGAAAACGGAATTATGTTTAAGGTCTAGTGCCATTTCTCGCAATTTTTTGAGGCATTGGCTTCTGCGCGCTTTAAGAGAACCCGTAGATGAAATGGGAACCAGCTGACGGCTCACGACCTCCTGATCGGAAAAATCGTCTAAATAATGCAGTTGGATGATTTCACGACAAGGCGATTCAAGCGTATTTAGCAATACCTCAACGCGTTGCAACCTTTCCATTTTTATGTCCTGATCTTCGTCATAGAAATCAAAATGCTCATGGCGCTCATCCAGGGATTCCAGCGGCTTAAAACCCGATTTCCGGGTAAAATTCAGGGCAACAAACCGTGCAATTTCCAAGAGATAAGTCGTGGGCGCATTTCCTTCAAACTGGTACGTTTTATCCGCAATTTTTTTTAGAAAAATAACAATTGCTTCGTTTAGTACATCTTCGGTATAATTGGCGCTTAATCCCGTTTTTTGAACTATAAATGCCACTGATTTCCGCGATTTTAGCATTAAACATTGTATCGCGCGGGAATCTGATTTTGCTAATCCCTGAAAAAGCAATTCATGCGTGCGGTAAGGTGTGCATGGATTGAGCTTGAGAAAGTTGTAAATTGGCTCAAAAAGCGCCATATTGGTTTGTTTTTGAAGTGGTATAATGCAAACATACTCAACTGCGGCACATTCAACCCGGCGCAAGGTCTCAATAAAGATTATGCTTTTTCTTGTATCGAGACAAGTCAAAGCATAATAACTCCACCCACCTCAAAACCCAACCCTCCCAACCCCTTCCTTCGTCAAAACCACCGCCTTAATCAACCCATCCCCATCAAAATACATCTTTTCAATACAAACCTGCCGGGAGTTCCCGTCCGTTTCCCCTAGTGGCCTGCGGTGATAGACGATATACCAGTCGTCCGTACCAGGCAAGTTGATGACCGAGTGGTGCCCCGCTCCCGTGGCGATTTTTGGGTCTTGTTGCAGCACTTTTCCGATGCGCTCAAAAGGCCCAAGCGGCGAATCGGCCATGGCGTAGGCCACGCTGTAATCCGGGCCCGTCCAGCCGCCTTCCGACCACATGAAATAGTATTTTCCGTTCCTGATGAACATAAAAGAACCTTCTACATAACCTTTTGGGGTGATTTCACGGAAAACCGTGCCGTCTTCAAAGGGAATAAAACCGGTAAAGTCGTCCTTCAGGCGGGCAATATTGCAATGTCCCCAGCCGCCGTAAATCAGGAAAAACTGACCGTTTGTGTCTTTGAAAACAAACTGGTCAATGGGTTGCGCGCCGTTGTGGAATTTGTCGACGAGCGGTTTGCCGAGATAATCCCGGAATTTCCCATCGGGGCGGTCGGCAACGGCAACGCCGATTCCGCCTTGCTCTGTGTCGTTTTGGATGTCGTTGGCCCCAAAGAAAAAGTAATATTTCCCCCGGTTTTCTACGATGGAAGGCGCCCATAAGGCCCGTCTGGCCCATTTTACGGCGGCGGTGTCCAGAATGTGGGTATGTTTTGTCCAGGTGACCAGATCAGGGGAAGAAAAGGCGTCGAAGTACACCTGCTGCTCGTATTTTGCGCTGAAAGTGGGGAATACCCAGCAGGTTTTGCCGAAAATATGCGCCTCCGGATCGGCGTACCAGCCTTCAAAAACCGGGTTGCCGGATGTTGTGCCGGGCTTGTCTTTTTTCAAGACCGAACAACCTGTAAACGCAAGGGCTATTAAAAAGAGGTGCTTTTTCATGGGGCGAATTTAGGCTGTATTTGGCCTTTCTTTTGTTGTTGGCGTCCTTGTTTACACACGATACCTTAACCCATATTTCTATTTGAATTCCGCGTCGCTGTGGTTGTTGGCGAGGACG
>JADLCC010000430.1 GCA_020847425.1 Saprospiraceae bacterium | reverse complement strand
GTGTAAGGACATTCCTTGTCATTCACCCACCAATCGGGTGTAAATTCAGTGTATGGATAGTCCCGTTTCTGCACCGGGTGGCTGGCTTTCATTTCATTAGTGATCCGGCCCCGGTGTGGGAATTCCCATGTCTTCTTCAACGCGGAGGTGTAATCCGTGACATGTTTGATATCTTTCCCTCGTTCGAGCATCAGGACTTTGAGTCCTTTTTCTGTGAGTTCTTTTGCCGCCCAGCCGCCGGAAATGCCGGATCCAACGACAATAGCATCATATTTTTCTGCCATGTTATGTGTTTAAATGTTTGAATTTCAATGAAGTAGTTGAACACATTTGGTTTTTTTATTAAACACATAGGCACATAGAAAACATAGTTTTTAGAGTACTCTACGCTATGTGTTTTATGTGCCTATGTGTTTAATTTTTAAACGTCGCAAATATCCACGGCCTTGGCCAGTGAAGCGAGTTTGTTGCTGGAAACAGGGATGAATTCCTGTGCAACATATCCTTTGTGCCCCGTTTCAACGATGGCCCGCATGATGGCCGGGTAATAGAGTTCCTGGCTTTCATCAATTTCATGGCGGCCCGGCACGCCGGCAGTATGGTAATGCCCGATATAAGCATGGTGTTCGCGAATCCTGCGGATCACGTCCCCTTCGTCAATTTGCATGTGATAAATATCATAGAGCAATTTGAAATTGGGTGAGTCGATGCTTTTGCACAATTCGACGCCCCAGGGTGTTTTGTCGCACATGTAATCCTTGTGGTCGACCCTGGAGTTGAGGAGTTCCATATGAATGATTACGCCATTTTTTTCGGCGAGCGACATAATTTTTTTGAGCCCGTCCGCACAATTTTTCAGGCCGACGTCATCGGGCATGCCGCGTCGGTTACCACTGAAACAAATCAGGTTGGTATACCCCGCTTTGGCTACCAGCGGAATCATATCCGTATAGTTTTGAATGAGTTGTGCGTGGAATTTTGGCTCATTCCAGCCGTCTACGAGGCCAATTTCAGCGCCATTGCACATGGAGGAGGATATGCCGTGTTTTTTGAGGGTATCCCAGTCTTTTGGTCCGACCAGGTCGATCGCTTCGATGCCGATCTGTTTGCCGAACAGGCACAAATCGTCGAGTGAAACATCGTTGAAGCACCACCGGCAAACGGCGTGGCGTATGTTGCCCTTTCTTACAACAGGTTCTGTTTTTTCGGTCATTCCTGCTATGGACAAGTTAGGTGAAGCGCTGAATGCTGCGGCGCCGGCCAGCAGTGTTTTCAGGGCGTGACGACGGGTAGACATTTTTTCCGGAATAATTGGTGAAATCTATATTATAAACTGCGGCGAAGATGCTGCAAAAAAATAAATTCCAGACAATACGACGATGTCATATTTTTATTTTGCAAAAATTAACAACAAATGGGGGCGCGGATTGCGCGGACTGAGCCGATTGACGCGGATATTCTCAAATAATCAAAAGTGAATATCCGCGTCAATCGGCTTGATCTGCGTAATCCGCGTCTCGATCTACACTACGATGCCCGCAAAGCCGTCTCGATGACCTCCCTGATATTGGGATACACCACTACATCGCCGGACAGCCACGTTGCGGGTGCTACCCAGCAGATTTCCTCGATATCTTCCTCGGTCTGTGGAATAAGTTGCCAATCCGTGGTTTTCATTTTGTACCACCAGGTTTTTTTCAGGATTCTTTCTCCTTTCAGTTCATAGGTGTGGTAAGTGTGTCCGAGGAATTCACCCAAATCCAGGTGAACAACGCCGGTTTCCTCCTGCACTTCTCGGACGGCGGCCTGTTCCGGCGTTTCACCCGGGTCGATTTTGCCTTTGGGCAAATCCCAGGAGCCCCGCCGGTAAAATACCAGCAATTCCCCTTTGTCATTTTGCACGTAACCGCCGGCCGCCTCCAGTACTTTAAAACAATCTTGAAAATCGTTCCAGAGCATAGGCAAATCATCGTGGTAAAGCACGATCATTTTCACCTCTTTGTTCTTGTTGAGCAGGTCGAGGAACTGTTTAATGGCTTTTTTTTTGCCGATGTAAAACGCAACATGGGTGGTTTTATCCGCTTTAATGCCCAATTCCTGCATTCCTTCGGTAGTTGTAAGAAAAACGGGCTTACCGTTTATGTAGATTTTATACTTTTGCTGCCTCATATCATTCAATTTTCAGGCAATGATAGGAGGTTTTCTGTAACGGGTAAAATTTGTTCCTGCACATTCATTGCATTTGTATACATAGATACAGGAATCGAATGATGAAACCTATATTAAAGAGTCCTTTGGTGGCCTACTACTGCAATGCAATCAGAAGTCGCTCGTAATTTATTGAATATCAGGGCTGTAAAGTTAAGCCCTCGCGAACCGTTTACCTGGGCATCCGGGCTTTTATCGCCTATTTATTGCGATAACCGGGTTGCACTTTCTTTTCCGGAAGTCCGAACGTTGATAAAAAAATGTCTGGCTGAAAAATCTGTACTTTTCGGCGCTTTCGATGTGGTGGCAGGAGTGGCGACGGCCGGCATACCGCATGGCGTATTATTGGCCGATTTGCTGGAAAAACCTTTTATTTACGTGCGCAGCAGTGCTAAAGATCATGGACGGCGCAATCAGATTGAAGGGGAATTGAAGCCCGGACAAAAAGTACTGGTTATTGAAGACTTGATCAGCACGGGAGGTAGTTGCCTGTTGGCCGTAGACGCTTTGCGCGATGCGGGGGCCGAAGTGGTCGGCGTGTTGGCCGTTTTTCAATACGGATTTGACAAAGCCCAAATAGCATTTGAAAGAAAAGGTGTTGATTTTCAAACACTTACAAACTATGATGCACTGGTGCAGGAAGCAATTCGCACTGGATATGTATCGCAAGATGATTTACAAACACTATCGGAATGGCGCGAAAATCCCGACGGCTGGGGCGCGCTTTATGTTTAAGTTGATGACGGTAGGCTTATCTCAGATCAAATTCCTCCAGCTTTTTTTTCAAAATTTTAGTCAGCATGCACATAATCACTCCTGATTCAGAATCGTTCCTTCGACGTTACCTCAACAACGCAAGTCCTACCGGCTACGAATGGTCGGGCCAGAAATTATGGCTGGAGTACCTCAAACCATATATTGATGAATGGCAATTAGATAATTATGGAACGGCTTATGGGATCATCAATCCGGGCCAGCCGTATAAAGTGGTGATTGAAGGCCATGCGGACGAGATTTCCTGGTTTGTAAATTATATCAGCGACGACGGATTTATTCATGTCATCAGGAACGGTGGCAGCGACTTTCTGATCGCTCCATCCATGCGCGTTTGGGTGCATTTGCGGCATGGAGGAAAAATTGAAGGTGTATTCGGCTGGCCTGCCATCCATACCCGCACGGATAAAGATGCTTCGCTGACGCCTGCACTCGATAATATTACCATCGATATCGGCGCAAAAGATCGCGACGAGGTGCTCAAAATGGGTATTCATGTCGGTTGTGTGGTTACTTTTCAGGACGAACTGACCATCCTCAATGATCGGTTCTACACCGGCCGGGCCCTCGACAACCGCATGGGTGGTTTCTGTATCGCGGAAGTGGCCAGGTTGCTGAAAGAAAATAACATTAAACTTCCATACTCCTTGTACCTCGTCAATTCCGTACAAGAGGAGGTGGGTCTGCGCGGTGCAGAAATGGTAACACAGTCCATACGGCCCAATGTTGCCATTGTAACAGACGTAACGCACGACACGCATACGCCCATGATCAGCAGCAAGAAACATGGCGATGTGCGCTGCGGCAATGGCCCTTCGGTCACTTACGCCCCTGCGGTGCACCAGAAACTGCTCGATATTATAATTGCTACCGCTGAAAAACACCAAATTCCTTTCCAACGTGAAGCAGCCAGCCGGGTTACAGGCACAGATACCGATGCTTTTGCCTACTCCAACGGCGGAGTACCTTCTGCGCTGATTTCCCTGCCGCTCCGGTACATGCACACCACAGTGGAAATGGCCCACAAGGACGATGTGAACAACCTGGTCTGGCTGATTTATGAAACCTTACAAAACATTGAAAACGGCCACGATTTCAAATATTTTTCTAATATTTGACTTCCAAAATATAACCCTCCTCCATGGAATACGCCGCTTGTCAAGTCGCTATAGCCCCTTTACGCGCCCAACCTTCCGACAAAAGTGAGATGGTCTCACAATTGCTTTTTGGGGAAACGGTGGAAGTGCAGGAATCAAAAGATAACTGGAAACAGGTGCTTTGTGCCTGGGACGGTTATATTGGCTGGGTGGACTCTAAACAACTTAAACGACTGACTCCCAGCGAGTTCGATGCTTATGCGGACCATCAAACCCTCAATCTTTCGTTGGTGGAAGGCTTGATGGCTGCCGATCACTTTATCCCTTTAACCATGGGCGCCGTGCTGCCTATGTACGATGGCTTGCGCTGTTCGCTGGGCGACCAATCCTTTCAATTCTCCGGACCAGTCGTTACACCGGGCCAACAACAACTCAGCAGCGACTGGGTAATAAAAATTGCGCGCCGGTACCTGCACGCACCTTACCTCTGGGGTGGGCGGTCACCTTTCGGGGTCGATTGTTCCGGGCTGACTCAAATGGTGTTTAAAATTGCCGGTATCCGTTTGTTGCGCGATGCTTCCCAGCAGGTGACACAGGGCCGAACCGTCGATTTTATGGAGCAATGCCAGTCGGGCGACCTCGCTTTTTTCGATAACGCACAAGGCCAGATCACCCACGTCGGTATTATTATGCCCGATTGTCACATTATCCACGCTTCCGGAAAAGTGCGGGTGGATAAACTGGACCATTTTGGTATATTTAACCGCGAAATGGATCGCTATACCCACCAGTTGCGCATTGTGAAACGGGTACTGGCTGATGAACTGCCATCTTCGGGTCTCGCCGACCTGGATCGACAGGAAGACGAATTGTTCCGTCAGGCCGCACTATTTGAATGATCGTGACGCCATCCTTCGTTAGATCCCGGTTGATCCAAGAACTCGCGCCGCGTTACGGATTGTCGGAAGCGGCCGGCATTGCGCGTATCGTGCTGGAAGATGTTTTTCAAGTGCATCGCAAGCCTGAATCGGTTTTTGTCGCTGAATGGTCCGCTGCACAATCCGATGATTTACAACAAATTATACGCCGCCTTGTAGCCGGCGAACCGGTGCAGTACTTTGTCGGTTCCGCTG